>NZ_JASJOJ010000056.1:0-27655 GCF_038519165.1 Photobacterium sp. SP02 | reverse complement strand
GTTGCCTATTTGGAGCAAGTAATATTGGCGGGAATCCAAGGTTTGGATAAGAAATGAGCATACGTGCTCTCGCCCTGAGAGTGAACTCATGGATGAGTTTTCATGAAACGAGCGAAGAACGCGCGCTTGTCACTCAGGTCAATGGACTCGAAAAAGGCTGCGATAATTTATTTGATGTCATGGTTGCAACACCAGATAAAGAAATCACAGCCTGCTGCGGATTAACTGTCTCTCATATTCGCGAAATGAAGTTATCACACATTCAGGACATCGGCAGTTACAAACGAGAACAGGAATATGATTTCTTAAAACTCTGGATCAAAATTGATGGTCCTTACAATATTCTAAAAAAACTGATAGGAGATCGTCATGAACGCTTAGATAAAATCACACATCCATGTCAGGCTTGCGCAATTATCCATAATGAACCAGACATGAGAGAACGACTCATCGAAATATACCCTGACAATATTGTTCGCATATTAAATACTTATAACCTGATAAAAGCGACCCAAGAATACTTATGAAAAAAGCAAATAAGTTTACAACCTATGGTGTCATTGGTACTTTGGCGATCCCGTCTATTCCAGCTTCTGCTTTAAATTCAGAACCTGATTCAGAAAGAATTTTCGGCAAGCCGAGAAGTATCTTATCCGAGAGTGAAAATGGTCATCTTACTCCCAGACTCAAAATTGAGCTGAGAAATTCTCATCTCCCTCAAGCAGTCTGGGCTGATATTGAGAAGCTTGATCAAATCTGGAGTCAGATTAATAGTTTATCTGACTATCAGAATTACGCAAAAAGCTTTAATTTTCATTCGATGAAGGATGAGGATTTATCCCAAACTTATGAACACCAGCTCCTGACTGCTTTGGCAGATCCTTATTTGGAACAATTAGTCGCCACCGAAAACTTTGAACAACTATATCTGGAACTCATCGATCGTGGCCTTCTAAATCCAGAGGCAGAAGCCAAGTTAGCTCAAAATATCTCTCGGGCATTGGAAGGGAATCAAAGCTTACGGAAAGAGATTCAATCAACAATATCGAAACAACTGACGAAAGATATCACACAATCGGATTACGCTTATTTACTGAATACAGTCAAAAGTCAGTCCAATGAACAGGTTGTTGCCGCGGTGCCCGTCCTGGTTGTTGCTGCAGCAGCGGTTGCCGGTGCTGTCGTGGTCATTGCCGCTGCAGGCGCATATGTTGTCACAAAAGCAGCTTTTTCCGTGAGTGGCGGCGACGGGGGTGTTACCAATGCAACAGCTCGAGGAGGGCATGGTGGCGGCGGTATGTGTACTTTATGCCACCAGGCTTCAAGAGCCTCTCATATATCGAGTCAGACAGTCAAAGAAAACCATTTGGTTTTGTCTGATGTCTCTTCTTATTTTAATTCACCTGTATTAGCACACCAATCATTTATAAAAATGAAGCAATCTGAATCAAAAGCAGCAATTGATGCTGCCCTCAACCTTGGTTTAATCACAATCCCAGATGGTGAATATGATCAAGTCATGGCAGCTATGAATCGGATTATACAAAAGCAATATGAGGTATTACAATGACCTACCCTGTTGATGCCAATATATCCACAATTTTCATTCTCAGCGTTATTTTTATTGGGGGAGCAATTTTAAGCCTGACACCCGGATTAAACTGGATCACAATCTCTGTGGCCATCTTGATACTGGCATTTTATGCTATTTCAATGCTGCAACTGCTGACTTCTAAAGTTGATATTCAAGATAATCAACTTTATGTCGGCGGTAAAATCTGGAAATACCAAACGATGCTCGAAAATATTGAGTCAATTGAAAGCCAGGAAAATTCCAAGTCAGATGTTTCCATTCGTTATAGAGCCAATGGTATCAGTTTATTTGGATACAATGCGGGAAGCTTCAGAAGTAAAAACGGCGAAAAGGTTTTTATGATGACTAATAAAAAACCTTATGCTGTTGTCTCCCTGAAAGAAGGAAAATATAAATACATCATTATTTCTGCTGATTCCGAGAAAGTAAAACGATTAAAATATTTATCGTTATAAAACACAACTCTACTGATGACAAATAATATAGTGACAGATAAAACTGAAACTTTTTAAACGATCGAATTTTTGATTCAGGCCGTTCCTTACGTACAGAACGCCTTCAAATACTCGCAAGTTGTCCCAGAAAAAAGACAGCAAGAAAAATGGCAGCCAAAGCTGCCATTCATTTATATTCATTCGCTGTATTACGGCCGCTGCTTGAGCACAGCATCAATATCCGCGGCGCTGTGTCGCTCAGGTAGTATTTCCCATTCTTCACCGGACGTTCTGTTCACAATACGGCCGCGCTGTACCGCCGGACGTTCAAGAATCGCTTGCGCCCACCGCTGGACATGCGGGTAACTGCCGGCATCGAGAAACTCTGCCGCATCATAGGCATAGCCCAGCACCAGATTGCCGTACCAGGGCCAGATCGCGATATCAGCAATGCTGTATTCTTCTCCGGCGATATAAGTGTTGTTTGCCAGTTGCTTATCCAGCACATCCAGTTGGCGTTTGGTTTCCATGGTGAAGCGATTGATCGGATATTCGAACTTCTCCGGCGCATACGCATAAAAGTGCCCGAAGCCGCCCCCCAGATAAGGCGCAGAGCCTTGCAGCCAGAACAACCAGTTCATCACCCGGGTACGCTCGGCAATATCGACCGGTAGAAAGTAGCCGAATTTTTCCGCCAGATAGACCAGAATCGAGCCCGACTCAAACACATTGACAGGTGCGGGGCCGGATTGATCCACCAGCGCCGGAATTTTTGAATTCGGATTGACCGCCACAAAGCCTGAGGAGAACTGATCGCCATCGCCTATGTTAATCAGGTGCGCATCATACTCGGCATCAGTAACCCCCAGCGCCAGCAGCTCTTCAAGCATAATGGTAATCTTCTGGCCATTTGGCGTGGCCAGAGAATAAAGCTGTAATGGATGGACACCCACAGGCAGTGCCTGCTGATGTCTGGCGCCGGCATCGGGACGGTTGATACTCGCCCACTCACCGCCGTTTTCAGCATCCATCGTCCAGACTTTCGGTGGTACGTATTCATTTGCCATTCTGTTTACCCTCATTGAATAAATTCGACCCAGACTGATACATATTGGGCCATTCTCTGCCAAATCACCGCCTCCAACGCTTTTGAGTTAGAACCCTTTACTATTAACAAGTTTCACAAAGTATATAGGCCTGCGTGGCAAGCTTGCCTGGGGCGCTTTTTTCAACCCCGTCAGAGAAATATGCAAAATAAGGCATACTTCAGTCTGCCAGTTGCTTTGACTGTTTTATCAACGCAGCATTGGCCTTGCATGAACAGAGGCAGACCGATATGCAGAGAAAAAATTACAAAGCCGGTGAAACGTTCAGCCTGCATTCTTCATGATTTATCCTTTTCAGATATATCTCTGCACCAAGGTACAAAAATACACACACTCTTACTTAGCATCAGGCACCTTATTATAAATAAACTGCTTTTACTGATCACACCCATTTCCTGCTATGACTGCTCTGACTATGCGCTTACCCTCTGTGAATAATAAACCAAACTGTTAACACGTCAGTGGCTGAAAATCATCACAGAATTATAAAAAACCACAGCAACAACCAGTAGAAAACATTACAACAATAACACCTGACCTTTCCGATTTTTAGATGTGGAACTTAATTTAATTAATCGTTCAATTAAAAACAAATCATTGTTATCACTTACAAATAATCCCAATAAAAACAATGTCAACCTCTTTGTGTTTATTATTTGTCACTTTAAAAATCCTGACAAATAATCGTGACTCACGTCACACCAGCAGACATTCTCTCGACGAATTACTTTAATAAAAACAATAATATTGTCAGGGTATTAAAGGACTGAAACTGAAAATTGCCACTATTCAACCGGATAAAAATCCTAATTAACCGTGTGTTAAAGCGCCACGGATTAATTATTTTTGTCTGAAATGGCTTTAACGCATTCCAAAAGGAGGGACGTGATGTTTATTCACCGTCATATCAAGCAAATTGCTGCAATGTCTTGTGTTGCTGCAACTTTAGGGTTTTCCACTCTGGCTAATGCAGATACCTGGCGTTACGCTCACGAAGAATATGAAGGCGATGTACAAGACGTTTATGCCCACAAATTTAAAGATTATATTGAAGAGCACTCTGACCATAATCTGAAAATATACCGCTTTGGTGAGCTGGGTGAATCAGACGATATTATGGAGCAAACCCAGGCCGGTATTCTGCAGTTTGTTAACCAGTCACCCGGCTTTACCGGCTCGCTCATTCCTGAGGCACAAATTTTCTTCATCCCTTACCTGATGCCAACAGACATGAAGGCCGTGATCAATTTCTTCAAAACCAGTAAAGCGGTGAACAACAACTTCCCTGCACTGTATGAAGAGCAAGGCTTAGAGCTGCTGAAGATGTACCCTGAAGGCGAAATGGTGCTAACGGTTGATGAACCTGTTACCTCTCCGGAAGAGCTCAAAGGCAAAAAAATCCGTGTCATGACCAACCCCCTGCTGTCCTCCACCTATGAAGCTTTTGGCGCTACCCCGACCCCACTGCCCTGGGGTGAAGTATACGGTGCCCTGCAGACCAATATGATTCAGGGTCAGGAAAACCCGATCTTCTGGATTGAGTCCGGCGGTTTGTACGAAGTCTCACCAAACCTGATCTTTACGCACCACGGCTGGTTTACCACAGCTTCAATGGCTAACAAGAAATTCTTTGATGGGCTGTCAGACGAAGACCAGGAAATGGTCAGGCAAGCGGCGGAATACGCGTTCAGCGAGACCATGAAACACATTACGGGTCTGGCTGAGAAGTCTCTCGCTAAAATCGAGCAATCCAGTGACGATGTCACGGTAACGCGCTTATCTGCCGAGCAAATTGCCAAATTCAAAGAACGTGCACCTCAGGTAGAAAAAACCTTTATTGAAATGACAGGGTCGGACGGTCAGGAACTGCTGGACCAGTTCAAAGCTGACTTAAAAGCTGCTCAACAATAATAAAGTCGTACGAGGTACCGTCTGACAGGCGGTACCTTACTGTTTGAGGAAGTTGTTATGTCCGATTCCGAATCATTGGAATACCACTCGGAATTGCCCGGTGTGCTCGGCAAAGTCGATACACTGATCAGTAAAATTGAATCCTTCATGCTTGCCACAGGCGTGCTGCTCATGGCCCTGAACACCTGCGTTAACGTAGTGGCGCGGTTCGGCTTTGGCCAGGGCCTGTTCTTCTCCGGCGAAATCAATCGCATACTCATTATTCTGATTACTTTTGCCGGCATTGGTTATGCTGCCCGTCATGGCCGCCACATCCGTATGTCTGCGGTGTATGACATGCTGCCTTTCAAAGGCCGGAAAATCGTTATGATCCTGATTTCAGTTATCACCGCCGCGATCATGTTCCTGCTGGCTTATTTTTCCTACCAGTATGTGCTGTCTGTTTTTGAGCGTGGCCGTATTTTACCGGCGTTAGGTTTTGAGATTTGGTGGATATATATCTGGGTTCCCCTGGGGTTTGCCGTCACAGGTGTGCAGTACCTGCTGACCGCCTATAAAAATGCGACCAGCCCGGAAATCTACCTGTCCACCGGTGTGCTTGACGAGTACACAGATACCAAAAATAAAGCATAAAAAATGAAGTACAAAAGGTATTCACCATGGCAATGACTTTAATGCTGATCATGATAGTGATGCTGTTGATCGGCTTCCCTATGATGATCCCACTGATTACCGCCGCCCTGACCGGTTTCTACATGATGTTTGGCGGTATGGGACAAATGGATACCTTTATCCAGCAAGTGCTGGGCGGGATCCGACCGGCCTCTCTGATAGCCGTCCCTATGTTTATTCTGGCCGCTGATATTATGACCCGTGGCCATTCAGCCAACCGCCTGATTGATATGGTGATGACCTTTATCGGCCATATCCGGGGTGGCCTTGCCATCAGTACCGCGGCTTCCTGCACCCTGTTTGGCGCGGTTTCGGGCTCTACTCAGGCTACCGTGGTCGCCGTGGGTTCCACACTGCGCCCCAAGCTGCTCAAAGCCGGCTACAGCGATTCTTTTTCACTGGCCCTGATCATCAACGCCAGCGATATTGCTTTCCTGATCCCGCCCAGTATCGGGATGATCATTTATGGTGTCATTTCGGAAACCTCTATCGCTGAGCTTTTCATTGCAGGCGTCGGCCCCGGTCTGATGATTCTGATGTTCTTTTCTTTGTATTGTCTGGCTTATGCCACCATCAATAAGGTGCCGACAGAAGAACGCGCCAGTTGGTCTGAACGCCTAAAAACCGCCAAGAAAGCCATCTGGCCGCTGATGTTTCCGGTGATCATAGTTGGCGGGATTTACGGCGGGATTTTCAGCCCGACCGAAGCTGCAGCCGTGTGTGTGCTTTACGCTGTATTTCTGGAGTTCATTGTTTTTCGCTCGCTGGGCAGCAAAGATATTTACGCCATTGCGAAATCCACCGGTTTGATCACCGCGGTCGTTTTCATTCTGGTCGGTGTGGGGAATGGCTTTTCCTGGATCATATCCTTCGCGCAGATTCCGCAAATGATCCTGGAAGCGGTCGGCATTGATGAAATGGGCCCGCTCGGCGTGCTGGCATCTATCTCAGTGGCCTTCTTCATTGCCTGTATGTTCGTCGACCCGATTGTGGTGATTCTGGTGCTGACGCCAATTTTTGCCCCGGCCATCGAAGCGACAAATCTCGATCCGGTTCATGTCGGGATCATTATTACCTTGCAAGTGGCGATCGGCTCCGCCACACCGCCGTTCGGCTGTGACATCTTTACTGCGATTGCGATATTTAAAAAACCCTATTGGGAAGTGGTGCGAGGGACAGGCCCCTTTATTGCCATCTTGCTGCTTTCCGCTGCCCTGCTGGTGGTCTTTCCTGAGATTGCTTTATTCCTGAGGGACATCGCCTTCGCAGAATAGCCTCCACAGCAGCTTAACGTCTGTGCTTTGCTCAGGCAGTCTGTCAGCCAATCAATTTACCCTTTCTGACAGACTGCCTGCCCGGTAAAACCTTCTCTCCAGCGCTTCCCCCAAAGCCATTTACTGACTCACAAGCGCTATGCTTTCTCTATTACGGAAAAAAGAAACCGGTTACAGAAACCGGTTACATTTTGAGATTGAATGATCTACACTTCGCTCAGGATCCAATATTGTTCTTGAGATCGTTTTGCCAACACAAGGGGGTACAGATGTCACAACAAGGCTTTCCAACTGATTTTCTCTGGGGCGGCGCAGTGGCTGCCCATCAGGTTGAAGGGGGCTGGGATCAGGGAGGCAAAGGCGTCAGCGTGGTGGATGTGCTGACCAAAGGCGCCCATGAAGTGCCGCGAGTGATCACCGAGTCGGTAGAAGCGGATCACTTCTATCCCAACCATGAAGCGGTTGATTTCTATCACAGGTACAAAGAAGACATCGCGCTGTTTGCCGAAATGGGCTTCAAATGTTTCCGGACTTCCATTGCCTGGACACGCATTTTTCCCAATGGCGATGAAAAAGAACCCAATGAAGCCGGGCTGCAATTCTATGACGATATGTTTGATGAGTTGCTCAAACACGGGATCGAGCCTGTGATCACCCTGTCTCACTTTGAGATGCCGAACCATCTGGTGAAACAGTACGGCAGCTGGCTGAACCGTGAGGTTGTGGACTTCTTCGTGACCTTCAGCCAGGTCGTGATGGAGCGTTATAAACACAAGGTGAAATACTGGATCACCTTCAACGAAATCAATAACCAGCGCAACTGGAAACTGCCTATCTGGGGTTACTGCAACTCAGGCATGATCTACAGCGATCATGACAATCCGGAACAGGTGATGTATCAGGTGTTGCACCATCAGTTTCTGGCCAGTGCAAAAGTGGTGAAGCTGGGCCATGCCATCAACCCGGATTTCAAAATCGGCAGCATGATTCACATGATGCCGCTCTATCCGGCCACCTGCCACCCTGATGACGTGCTGCTGGCGCAAGAGCTAATGCGTCAGAAATACCTGTTCAGTGATGTTCAGGTACGGGGCTATTATCCCAGCTATCTGCGCAAAGAGTGGGAGCGCAAAGGCATCACGGTTGAGATGCAGGCAGGCGATGAGGCGATTTTGCGCGAAGGCTGCGCCGATTATCTGGCCATCAGCTATTACATGACCAACATAGTGTCAACGAAAAAAGACCCAGACGGCGAAACCACTTCCCTGTTTGAAGACAGTAAGCTGAACCCTTACCTTCCGGCCTCTGACTGGGGCTGGCAAATTGATCCCGATGGCCTGCGCGTCGCGCTGTCTGATCTGTACGAACGCTACCAGAAACCTATCTTCATCGTCGAAAACGGCTTTGGTGCCATTGACCAGGTCGAAGATGATGGTTCGATCAATGACGACTACCGGATTGATTACCTGAGTGCGCATATCCGGGCTGTTAAAGAAGCCATTTCGATTGAGGGCGTTGATGTCATGGGATACACCCCGTGGGGCTGCATCGACTGCGTGTCTTTCACTACCGGGGAATACCGGAAACGCTACGGCTTTATTTATGTCGATAAGCATGATGACGGCAGTGGCACCATGGCACGGTCGAAGAAAAAGAGTTTCTTCTGGTATCAGAACGTCATCGCCACCAAGGGTGAAAGCCTGTAACGACGGATAAAGCATTCTAACAACAGCTAAAGTTCGCTACACTCGCCATCCGGCCGCGGCTTACTGCCCGTGGCCGGATGATAAAGAGGACAGGCAATGGCAACCATAAACGATGTGTGTAAAGCAACAGGCTATTCCAAAGCCACAGTGTCACGTGTTTTAAACGGCACCGGGCAGGTAAAAGCCGCCACCCGCGACGCTGTGCTTTCTGCCATGCAAGCTCTCGGCTATCAGCCCAACGCAATGGCGCAGGCGCTGGCAACCAATACCTCCAATACCATCGGCCTGATCCTGCCCCACTTTCAGAGCAGCTATTTTGGCAGCATTCTGCACCATGCCGAGCAAAGCACTCAGCAGGCCAGTAAAAAGCTGTTGGTGGTCAACAGCCGCAACACCGCCAGCGGTGAGCGGGAAGCCGTTGCCACCTTAGCCAATCAGCGCTGCGACGCGATATTGCTCTACAGCCGCCATCTCAGCATCGCAGATCTGGCTGCTCTGCAGCAGAGCGTACTGCCACCTTTGATCATCCTGAACCGTCAGTTTGAAGATAACACCCTGCACAGTTTCGGTTTGGATCAGCGCCAGCTGGCAGAGATTGCTATGCAACATTTGCTGTCTCTCGGCCATCGCCACATTGCCTGCATTACTTCCCCACTGGCAAGCGAAACCGGACAGATCCGCTATGCGGTGTATCAGCAAATGCTGGAGCAACACCAGATAGCCATGCAGCCCGGCTGGGTCTACGAAGGGAAAAATACTCTGGCGAGCGGTTATCAGGCTGTGGAACACTTTCTCAGCAACCAGCAGAGCGTCAGTGCCATTTTTGCCTGTAACGATGACATGGCAATCGGCGCCATTCGTGCCTTGTTCGATCACGGTCTGCGCGTGCCGCAGGATGTCTCAGTGATGGGAATTGATAACGAACCAGCAGCCGCTTACGCCATTCCAAGCCTGACCACCGTCTCCTTGCCGATTGTCCGGCTCACTCAGGATGCCATGACACTGGCGATAGCCTTAGCCAATAAACAGCACGCCCCAACGCGGCACCAGACCTATAGCGGAGAGCTGGTGTTGCGTGAATCGACGCAAGCCCTGACGTCGGATCACTGACCCGACTCAGGCTGAGAACTGGTACTGAGTACCGCATCTCTTCCCTTTCGCTGAACGTCCCCTTCACTGCACATCCTTTTCAATGACAAAGCAGGACAAATGCCCTGCTTGCTGGGGCCCAGTATCGAGTTAAGGCTGAATGTTAAACGTGGAAATCACCGGCAGGTACATGGCAGAGTTTTTATATGGATTTCCACTGGATACCGTTCAATGTCATCGAACGTTGAAGACTTAGTCGCGGCGGCCAGATATCTGGAAGAAAAATCTTTGGCACCTTCGTTACTGATCGGCCATAGCCTCGGTGGCCGGGCGGTCATCTCTGCCGCACAACGCATTCAAAGCGTTCAGGCGGTTGCAACAATCGGTGCGCCGGCAGATGCAGCTCGTGTCGCCAAGCAGTTCTCTGCATCGAAAACAAAGTGTTTGTGAGAACAACATTAAAGCCGGAGTAAATGATTCTGTCCCGAGCACCATTTCCTCGGGAAAAGACCGGGGGAATGATGTTCCGTCCTGAACCCCACTCCCCCGTCAGATATGCAGTAACAGCAGGTTGAATGAAGTCTAGAGATTACATCTGTATTCGTCATTGCTTTTCACGCCGGATAATATCACTGAATAACACAACCTTCTCATCAGATTGAGTGGGTAAAAAGTCGATGCCAAGTTCATCATGAATAGCTTTGCTTGTTTTATCATTCAACTCATCGAGTTCAACGCCGGTGTTCAGGCTGATATTGCAGGAGCGATAAATGTGACTGATTTTTTTCATCGTTGCCGTTAATTCAACTTCGCCTGTCTGCGTCGGGAATATCTCTACAGTAAAATGCTCCATGATTCGATGACGCTGAAGAAACTGAGCCGATTTGGGTATAAATCTCAGATTGAAGTGCGACGAATCGGATTCCGTTATGCTCCAGATGAGTGTCAGCGTATCATTCGCAGTCATGTCATATTGAACTTCACGCCACTTCCAAAAGTTTCGGGTTCGGTAGACCCATTGCGCCTCGTTGGCACACCAGTGAATCTCTCTTTTTCGCAACACAGACCATAGCCCCAGCACACCCAATGCAGCCTGCAAGGGGTGAAGCGACACAAAAGGCAGGAAGATGGCGAACACAACCGTCCAAAACCAGCCAAACGGCTTATGCCAGACCTTTAAGTTGCAGATGACACTATCGTCTGTGTTTTTTGTTATTTTCATCTCGTCTGCCATACGTCAAACATCATTGCGCTGTTCTGCCGATGCCGTTTCATCTCTCATTTGACTGGACGTCAGTGTGTATCGCTTTATTTCATAATAATCGGGGCGCTTATCTGTAGCAGGCAATGCACCTTCAAAAGAGGCACGTGATGGATCAATGCCAAGCGCAGTTTGGATAGCCCTATATCTTTCCTCATCCAGATCTTCCAATCCGAAGACGATTCGGACATCCAGATTGCTGGCACGGTAGACCTCAATAATTTGTTTCATCATCTCAGTTAATTCAGGCGCTTTGGCATCTTGGGCGAATTTTTTTAATCGATATTGAGCGCCAGTTTGATATTCAGACTGACTATCCGGATCAAACCGACTGGCTTGTGGTTCGAACTCAAGTTCAAACCAGCCGTATTGAGTCATGATCGTGCCATCTCTTTCTTCCTCAACAGGCTTTTCGTAATACAGAATCAATGCATCGCGGTCTGTCATCGGATGGCTGGTCTGGCGCCACAGAAAAAATCGCCGAACTCGAAAAGACCACTGACGCTCCCTTTTCCGCCACACTATCTCTTTCTTTCGTAATACGGACCATAGGCTCAGTAAAGCCGTCAGGTACTGCACCGGAAAATAAGGAAACACTACAATCAATACAACAGATGCCAGGAAAAAGACCAAACCAACTGGCCTGTGCCAGACACTCAAGTTACAGGTGACGATATCGTCGTATTTATTTTTTTGCTTTGCCATGCCAACCCCACAATTCAAAAGACAGCGTCACTTTAAATGTGCTACCGATGCGCTGCCGATGCGATTCAATTTTTCCTGTGCTTCACCGTGACACTTGTACGCTGAATAATGACTTGAAATAACCCACTCAGAAAACCGCTTCCAGGAAGCTTAATCAAAATGAAGGCGACTGGATGAGGCTATTCATTTATTCATATTTCTCAATACGAATGACATTCAGATGCGACATCTTCTTTTAACTGCCTCAGATGCGTCCGATTGACAAATATTCTCGTGAGAACCGACTGGGCTTGACTTGTTACCATAGGCGATTTGAAACCCTTCTATGGCTTTCTATTGAACAGGTAAGC
Organism: Photobacterium sp. SP02; assembly: GCF_038519165.1. Lineage (NCBI taxonomy): Bacteria > Pseudomonadati > Pseudomonadota > Gammaproteobacteria > Vibrionales > Vibrionaceae > Photobacterium > Photobacterium sp. SP02. Next base: position 15,553 of record NZ_JASJOJ010000056.1, on the reverse strand, counting down.
ATAGAGCGCACTCAGATTCAGCTTCTGTTGTCCCGCTTTCGTTTTCACTGACACTTTCGTTTCACTGAAAAAGCAGGGCAAATGCCCTGCTTGCCAAGATCCAGTATGTCGTTAAGGCTGGATGTTAAACGCGGAAATCACCGGCAGATACATGGCATTGGCGATGTATTTATGGGTTGCTGTAGTTGGGTGTGTTACCCCCCAGAACACATACTTATCCGAACCATGATACGCACATTCATCGGTAAAGCTGTGGCTGTACAGATAGTCCGTCGCGGAATTGCGATTGATATCCAGACAGGCATCTTTGGCATTGGCAAAACCATGTGATGCAGGATTTGAAGTGATCTGGTCAAACAGTTGGTGCGCATCAAACAACACCACCTTTACGCCTTGTTCCTGATAACGTTTTGCCTCGGCCTGAATAAAAGCGTTGAAGGCCAGAATTTTCGCCTGCACCTTGTCGATCTCAGCCTGCGTTGCGTACTTAAACTGCGGCGCACGGGTGGCATCCGGCAAGGTCATCAGCAAAATGTTTTTGGCGCCCGATTCGGTTAAGCGCTTCATGGCCGTGCTGTAATCTGCTTTGGCCTCTTCCACCGTGCGGTCGTAATTCATGAAATCATTCAGCCCGAACTCCAGCGTAAACAGGGTATTGGCCGGATAGTAATTCTGAGCCAGTTGCATGTACGTCAGATACGAGTTCACCTGCTCAGTCACCCCTGTCAGAGCGACATACTGATTGGAACCGGCTGCACCGCCCACTGCCCAGTTATACAGCGGCAGATTCAGGCTTTCTGCCAGATATTCCGTCCAGACAAAGCCGTTAGAAAAATGGCCGAGGAACCAGGAATTGCGGTTCGGGAAAACCCACTGCGATGCGTTGAACAGGTTGCCGGTATCCGACAAGCTGTCACCAAAGGCGACCACTTTATTGATGCCCATCGAGGCAGCCAGATCGTTGGTCCAGATGGAATGGTTGTAAGACAGGCTGTTATCAGCTGCAAAATAGGTCATGTCAGCCGTTTCATGACTGACCCCCAGGGTTTCTGCACAGCGCGCTTTGATCTCTGACTGCGGCGTATGGGTATAGAACATGTTCTTAAACGACCAGGATGACCACCAGTAACCATTCAGCTGGTAATAGTCGCCCTTTTCATCCAGTGCCCACTCCCAGGTGGTGGCAGGATCATCGTGAGTCTGCGCCGGACGATACCAGCACCGGACATAAGTGTAAGTGTTGCTGCCCTGCACCTGCTCAATCTGCGCCGCCGACAATGGCTGAGTTATGGGCTGAGACATGGATTGAGACATAGCTTGAGCAAAAGGATGCTGTGAAGCAGGCGCATCTCCACTTTGCGCAGCAGCAGTAAAAGGTAACAGCATGAAGAGTAATAATTTTTTCATAATGAGCCATACGTTATTGGTAAGAGGTATGACCTATAGATGATGGTAACGGAAGGTGTCAAAGTTGCACTGAAACTAAGAGCAATAAAATGGAACCCGGTTCAAACCGGGGTGAATTTGTAAGCGATTTCTGGCGCCAGGCTTAATGGGTGCCAGCACTGGAAAATTTTAACTGACTGATTTATTTACACTTACCTTTATCATCATGAATAGTTAAATGTAACCATATCGAAAGCGCATTGAAATTCACTCAAACATTCACTTTCGCAGTCGATAGCTTCAAATTTTTCTATCATTGGTGCTGTAGCTGTCACATATGTAAATGTTGTCACTGTTTTCCCAATCAATGCATTTAGTCCTACCACACACATCAAAATCCCAATGTGTTCAGTTTCACTTTGTTTTACATATCCTTGCACTGTTCTCATCTCTCTCAGTAAGTACGTTTTTAAATATTCCAGCTTTGGACCTGGCTCTTGCAGTACATCCTGAAAGAACTGCAAGTTTACCGAAGCGGGAGAACCGGAATAGGAAGGTGTTTTATTTTGTGACGAAGTCTGCCCCATTCCTTTTATCGTATTCATGGCTCGTACCATTTCAGGACCGCTAACCAGATACGCCCCGCCAAGATAATTTGTTTTTCCCAGAGTTTGTTGAATTTCTGAAAACAGCCTTTGCGCTTGTTCGAAAGCGGAAAAGACTGCAGATTCATTATCAGGAGAAGTTCCTTCAGGTAAAAATGCCAGTAACAAATTTTCGAAGCATGAGTGTAACCAGACCCCGCCATTAGCCGGAGTAACACAATGTGCTATTGATGTATTCATTGTTCTACCCTTTTAACCCACAATATGAGGTGGCTTTATTATGGTTTGATGTATTGCAGAAAGTAAGCATCATGATAAAATTCCAATTTATCTCTCGCAATGCAGGCACAAATACGATTGATACAAATAAGCATGGCTTGACCAGATAAAGGCTATGCGCTCAGATACAGCAGAATAAAGAGCGCACAATTAATCCGAAATAAAAAATTTAACACGATTTAAAAGTCGTACTACCACTCTTTTTAAAAAAGCTTAGGGCTGATATAAATAACCCACTTTTGTGTAATTGACATTATAACTGAATTTCTGCTCATCACTTTTACATTTATGCTTAATTAAAACTGAGGCAGATTCCGCTTCGGTATAAGCGTAAATAACTGTTGTAACAGGAATATCCAAACCAGGAGTCAGAGCAAGGAGAGTAATCGTCGTACCAAAATGTTTCGCTTTATTATCATTTCCTGCCGCAGCCTGAGTGCCAGCCATTGCATTGTTCAGGTAATCCATCATGGGGTTGACACTGCCACCCACACCAGACAGAACACTCTGAAAAAAGCTCTCATTGGCATCTCTGATAGTCCCGTTACCAGAAAGATTTGCAAGGTTTGAACTCGTTTGGGCCATGCCGTTCACATTGTTCATTGCTTTTGTCATCGCAGCTTCGTCTTGAGTATACAAACCGTCCAGTACTGATTGTCCGCTCGTATCTTTCACTGCCTGTTTTATCTTATTCGGCAGGCTTAATGCACTCAAGAATGCGTTTGCCATGATTTTATTCTGCGTGTCTGTCCATGAATTAAATTTAAAATAAAAAATGTAATCACTACCTTCAGTGTGAATCCAAGAACCGTCGCTTGAAGCAGGCGTTTCTAAGAATTTTATACCATCAATGGTTTTTATAGCAGTCATGTTCTTCTCCAATTTAATGTCGTAATCTGTTCGAACTGTCAATAGTTTGTTCAATCCAGCGTCCTCAAAAAAACAAGCTCAACAGAATCATAAAAATGATTCAAACAAGCCTTACTTAGGACTCTTGCAACAACAATATCCATACAGTCGCATAACAAACATAGTGCATGGACTTATTATGTCCAGATCAATCACAATATTAGATGTGAATATTTTCACCGACATATTTACTGCTATTCTGCAAAGTTACCATTACTCTCTAATTTAATTAGTTATTTCCGCCTTTAATCATTATTAAAACAAGAACAACCATGAAAAAATTTTAATCTTTCATAAATTCCATGACATGCAGCACAAAATAATCAAGAAACTGAAAACAAAGGAAATTTAATATTAACATCAAATTTCACATACTGACCTAGAATAATAAATACGGCATTCAATAAGCCAGCATCTGAAAGTTTCATCCTATTTCAGTAAATTATACAGTACAGATCACAGCATATACATTGGCTGAGGTAGTAGTTGGTCTGGCAGCACTACGGAAATTGCGAGCCCGTTAGTCGCTATCAATTTAGTTGTGGCAAAACGGATTGAATGGCGAAACTGAACAATGAGTATGCCTTTTTCGGTTTGTGTTCAAATACTCCGACCATAAAAAACGGCAGTGTTCACTGCCGTTCTGATTAATGCCCGCCTATGATGCAGCCCAACAGCATCATTCAAGCGTTTGCTGCAAGGCCACTTTCAGCTCTTGCTCGGCTTTCGCAATGACTTTTTCGGCCTGTTCGCGTTGCTGACGACCTTCTTTGACGCGGGATAACGTGTTGTTCAGCGTTTCAATCGTCAATTGGTTTACCGCCTGCAGGGATTCAAGATCCAGAATGCCGCGCTGGTAGTTTTCAGCAATTTGCTCTTCCAGCACTTTCAGGTGTTCCGCGTTTTTCACGTACTGTTTGTTGGTGTAATCCTTCACCGTCCGGGTGACTCTCAACGCCTTTTCTTTCTCGTAGTTGGAAATCGCAATCAGGAACTGACGTTTCCACAGCGGGAAAGTGTTGTGGACGATATCCTGAATATCTTCCATCAACATTTTATTGCCTTCCTGCGACAAACGAATCTGTGGTGCCGTCTGTACGGCAGCAAGCCGGGTGAGCTCCAGGTTATGAACCCGTTTTTCCAGTCGCGCGACTGCCTGACTGGCGTCACGGTATTTCTGTGCTTCCAGCGCATCGCCGGATTGAACAGAGGCCGCGTGCAAGGCAGGTAATACATCCGTGTTCAACTGACTGAGTTTGTATTTACCCGCGGCAATGAAGTGTTCCAAACCTTTAAGCAGTTCAAGGTTGTTATCGTACAGGCCATCCAATTGCGTGATATCGTGCGCCAGTTTCACTTCCTGCGCTTCCAACTGCTGCGACAGCTGCTCAAGCTGTCGCTTGACCGAATCAAAGCTGCGGGAGAACTTCTTGAAGGAATCAAACAGCTCGCCAATCAGCGGCAGGTTCGCCAGAAAGCTATTGCCTTTGAGGCGGTCAAACGCGGCGCTGTCCATCGACTCCACCATAGATTGCAGGATTTCTCCGGCATCCCCGGTATCACGGAGCCGAACCTGCTCCAGCACGTTATCAGAAAACGCGGTGATTTTTTCCAGCGCTTCTTTACCGAAAGTGATGGTTGCCACAGCGTCGAAAGGATCAAAGCTGTCAGACAAGGCAACGATTTCGGGTGTCACTTCCAACTCCGACAAGTCTGCCGGACTGGCTGAGCGGACAGGTTGCGGCTCAGGGTTCACAATGTCATTCATCTGGGCTCTCCTTAACTCGGCTGATGACAAGGAAAACGCTGCCACAGATCTTCGAACTGCTGCTCGAACGCTGTCAGAAAACGGCGGTCATCCGTCAGCGTAATGTCTTCCTGATTGTATCTGGACGCACTGCGTGTCCAGTTGAAACTGCCGTTGATGAGCCGGGTGCCATCAAATACGGCAAACTTATGATGCATATGATAAGCCGTGGTATCAATTTTAACGGCGACGCCTTTACGAGCCAGATAATCAATGTCACTGCCAGTGTCATTGAGTTTGTCGTTATCGGTAATCACCCGCACTTGCACGCCGCGTTCATGGGCCGCCAGAATGTGTTTGGTCAGTTCATCATCCGCAATCGTAAAGACACAAATATCCACTTTACTGCGCACCTGTCGCAGTTGCTCAATGATGCCGCCCGCACAGTCACGCCCCGGTGAAAACCAACTGGTCGCGACTTCTGCAATGGCAGAGCTGCGAGTGTTATCAAGCACTTTCACTACCCGTTCCAGCCAGCGAAGTACAGCAAGGGACTCTGTCCCTTCCTGTATGGCTTGTTGCGCCAGTTTGAAGCTCTGGTTGCGCAAAAAAGCACGATCATCATCCGATAAACCGACCTCGACCAGCGATGCCTGTAAATCTCGGCGCTCGCTGTCGTCCAGCCGGCCATCTTCAAGCGACGCTTTCAGCCAGTCGAGCCACTGTTGCTGATTCATTGCAAATCCTCCGGTTTTACAGGCTGAGCGAACCGCGCAACATGCTGATTCAGCATCGCTAATTGCTGAACGACTTGTCCGGCACGGTCACTTTCATCACCCATCATTTGCTTGCGCTGATAGGCTTGTTTAATGTCTTCCCAGCGGGCTTTCTGTTCAGCGCTCATATTGCCGCGCAGCTCTGCCAGTTTAAGCAGGTTTTCTTCTGTGCCATTGGCCAGCGTTTGCGCTTCACCCTGATAGTGATCCTGAAGCAAGGTATTGAGCTCATCATCCGTCATCACCGAAGCGATTTTCTCAGACAGCTTGTTCATGTTCCGGTAAGAACCCTGCAGCTTAAACGGCGGCTCAACGCGATAGTCATCAGCCGTGGCCGCCGACAGGATGTACTGCTGATTCACCTTCAGAACCGTCTGCTGAACCAGCATCAGTTTTTGCAGCGTCGCCACAATTTCGTTGGCTTCGGTTGATGAATACGAGTGCGACATATCGCTCAGCGCAACGCCGTCCCCCTGTGCCATTTTGACAAAACGGTACAGATCATTCAGATCGCGGGTTGCCAGTGGCGCCAGAACCGGATTAGAGGTGAGTGAGTTCTCAATAAAGCTCAGCTCAAACGCATATTGCTGATCCGACAGCATGTCACCCAGGTTATAGATATCGGCCCGGTTGGCCAGCATGTCCGGAATCCGGAACGCTTCACCGGTTTCGGTATACGGGTTCCCGGCCATGACCACAGCGAATTTCTTGCCGCGCATATCATAGGTTTTGGTTTTCCCCTGCCAGGTTCCTTCAATCCGTCGGGTACCGTCACAGAGCGAGATGAATTTCTGCAGCAGTTCAGGGCTGGTGTGCTGAATATCATCCAGATACAACAACACGTTGTTGCCCATTTCGAAGGCCAGATTGATCTTCTCAATTTCACGCGCAGAGTTCTGATCCTGCGCATCGGCCGGATCCAGCGAGGTGACCTGATGGCCAATCGACGGGCCGTTGACCTTCATAAAGACCAGTCCCAGCTTATGCGCCACGTATTCGATCAGGGTTGTTTTACCGTAGCCAGGCGGAGAAATCAGCAGCAGCATCCCCATCAGATCCGTCCGCTTCTTGTCGCCGACTGTGCCCATCTGCTTGGCAAAGTTGTCGCCAATCAGGTGCAGGTAGCTGTCGCTGATCAGCTTGTTGCGAACGAAAGAGGTCAGCGGCCGCGGTTTAAACTCGCTCAGCCTGAATTGATCTTTTGCCTGATTCAGTAATGCCGTCCGCTGACTCAGATAAGCCTCAAACTGAGGAACCACTTCGCTGCGGTGATGTTCACAGCGCTGGATGAAATCATCCAGTACCAGGGTTAATGTGCCGCCTTCAACCCGGTCGTGCTCGCCCAGCAGTCCCTGCACAGGGCAAGCCAGAGAGAAGTCCACCGGACTCAGCAAGCGGTCTGAATGGGTTTTGCATACCGCAATCGCAGCGGCTTCGACCACAAACGCCTCACCATATTGCTTCTGAGCGGTGTAAGCACTCAGCCATTGCTGATGATCGGCAAAGGCGACATCCAGCGCCTGTTGCTCGCCGTTCCAGCCCAGACTGCGACGAAATTGCAGGTAATCTTCACTCAGTTCAAAGCCATCTTGACTGACTTCAATCCGCACATCCGTTCCTGCCAGTAGCCGAATCAGATAATCGCTGCTTTCCATAGCAGCCTGACCCTGCACCGACTCGGCCAGAGTGTGCTGCAGCGACAAGAATGCATCAGCGGAATTCAGATGCTCTTTCAGCAGCTGTGCATTTTTCGCTTTTTCCTGCCAGCGATGCAGTTCCGTTTCCTCCTGCATCATCAGCCACAACAACGCATTGGCCCGCGCACGCTGGCTGAATCGCAGCAATCCGGCCTGTTCAAAGGTCGGCAGCACATCCTGCAAAATCAGAGCGGCATCGTGATCGTGGATCCCTTTGACATACCCTTCTTTGTAGCGCGGCGCAGAAAAATGCTGAACCAGCGGCAGCAAGGATTTGTCACGGCCAGCCTGATAAAGCTGAGCAAGCGACAGATCATCGGCTTTGTTCATCGCACTGTGCAGCATCAGGTACGCCAGGTATTCACCGCGATAAACCGCCTCACTTTCAGACGACACATCAAGGCGCGCGATTTGCTGCAGCGACAGGAAGGTTTCATCTTCAATGGGCTGATAAAAATCGGTACCGGAAATATGGGTGCAAAGCTGTTTGTTATGCTCCACCAGACTCAGATCAAGCGCCTGCTGGTTGACACTGAACTTGTGACGACCCAGTCGCAGTACTTTGCCGCCATCTTCGAAGATATCCTGATTATCGCGAAGCGGGCGCAGCGACTGGTCTTGCAGCGATTTGAGCTTAGCATCCAGACTGTCCGCCTTGACGCTGTCGCCCAGATCACGAATCGACTGCGACAGCTGATGCAGTTTGAGCACCATGGCGTCGGTGGCGAAATAACTGTTCAGGGCTTTCACATCATCAAAGCGGGATACCCGCTTTTCGACGCTGCCCATGGTGACATTGGCAGCCTGCATCAGGTTCTGTACCCGGCGCTGCTGCGCTGCAATCAGCTGTTGTTTGTGATTGTCCAGCGTCGACTGAATCTCATCGCGCTTGGCGTATATCTCCACCAGAAACTGATCGAAATCCGCAAAACGGGACTCCAGTTTGTCCAGCTGACCCACCAGCTTCGCCAATTGCGTATCACACTCATCCGGTGAGGTCGCCTGCTCCATCGCGCTGCTGACCGACTGGCCCAGCAGTTTGAACTGGGCACTGAACTCGGCCTGAGCCTCGTTACTTTGCAGGCTCTGTGATTTATTTCTCAGCCTGGCCGAGACCGCATTCAGCAACGACGAGACTTCAGTGGTCAGATCCAGAATCCGGGTCGACTGGGTCGGATCATCGGTTTCAATGTCAGTGACTTCTTCCGACACCAGCTGCAAGTCTGCACGCAGCGTGTCAACCTGCTGCTGAAGCGCCTGAATGTCTGCGGTCTTGCTGACATCCACCAGCGAAGTTTCTATCTCGTGAATCTGTTGCTTAAACGGCTGATACGCCTTTTCTTCCTGTAACAATGCCAGCAACTGCTGGTTCAACTGCTCGCGGTGCTGCTGCAGGTTATCAAGTAAAGCATCAACACTGTCGCTATCCATATAATGCTGCTGACGCAGCGCCATGGTGGCACCCACCTGCGCTTTCAGCTCTGACAGCAGGGATAACAGGACATTTGCCTGCTCTTTGGGGGCCAGTTTGACCTTCGCAATCAGGTTGGTTACGACCTGCTGATGCTCAGCCAGGCTCTCTTCAGCGTGACGCTGCATCTGAAGAACTTTGGCAAACTCATCAATGATCTTGTTTGCCGTGTCCATCAGACTGTTAATCACCTCACCCATGCCCAGCGCATAATGATGATTCAGCCAGTGATAGTGATCCAATGTGGTCTGGCACTCTTTCAGCAGCACTTCAAAAGCAGCCTGAGTAACTTCTTCCGTCTGAGCCAGCTGGCAGATAGACAACACGGATGACAGCGCACGAACCAGTTCAGCATTGCCCAGATTAAACAGCGGGCTGGTGTTGTCAGCATTGCCATTCTGCGCGGCATAGTGTTCCGGGGTAGAAAACGGCGTGTCCCAGATTCGCAGCGGGTGAATGGTTGACGCTTCCGCATTTTCAGACAGCTGGAATACCAGCATCCGGCCGTCGGGATAGAGGCTGAATCCGTGGCTCTCCAGAGGCGCCGCAAACTTCTTCTCAATCATGTTATAGGTAAAGCCAACGTAATGGCCTTCGAGCATGTTGAAGAAGAAATACAGGATATCTTCACCGTTGGGTGAGGCAATTTTCTGGAAGAACTTCAGATGCTGCCACGGCATGTCAAACTGCTTGCTTTCGCCGTTTGCCAGCACAAAACCGTGAGAGTAAAGCACACCATGATCTTCCGGCAGCGCTTTGGCACTCAGCCCTAACGCATCAGCCCGGGCAACTGACTGATTGATCGGGTTATATATAAAATAGCGCGAGTGCTTTTCTCGGTGCGGTTTGATTTTTAACGCGATCAGCTCACCAATGAAGGCATATTCAATGACAGCATCGGCAACACTCTGGTGCGGGTCGTCGACCGATTCACTGTAGATCCCTCTACCGTCATCCGTGTTGTCTTCCACCTTGATGGTCAGATCGCCGCCAATGCATTCAACAAACAACTTGTCGCGGATCGACACATGCGGATGAGCACCAGCAATCTGATCGTCACGGGTTGTGGCAATCCAGTCAAAGTCATGCTGCTGAACGTTTTCCAGCTGTTTGTTACCCAGCGAGTCAATATATTCAATTGAGTTTGCATTGAGCTGGAAACGGAAGACTTTGCGGTCTTCCGGGCGCATCCCAATCTGGAAGGCAATGTACAGAATGCTTTCCTGACGCGAGATCTGTGTCAGGCGGGCATCGCTGTAGTAAGTAAAAAGTTCAGTGAATTCGTGCAGAAAACGGGCATCCGTCAGAAAACTGTTTTCCAGCGGCAAAGGTTCAATGCGGAACGTGCCGTCCTGTTCGTGTAATTGATATAAACCAAAGACATCCTGTAGGGACGGAGCGGATTTCAGGCCGACATGTACCTGATAACCGAAGAGAAGCTGCTGATTGACCTGCGCCATATCAATGGGAATGGAGCGGGCTTGTGTCTGGACATTCGCTTTACCGACCAGTTGGCTTTCTTGGCCGCCAAAGATTGTCTGACGATTCTGATTAAAGGTTTGAGACAGGGACTTGAGCTGTTTACCTTGCTGAAATAGACGGGATTTCAGTATTTCGTACGCCCCACCCTCGCTCACCGCTTGTTGAGTTGTTTCGGACATGCAATTACCTAATAAATCCCGCCTCATAAGAGGCGGGAAGCGTGGGATGATTAACGTAAATTACAGTTTGTCTTCTGAGTGAGTGCTCAGGGTGCTTTGAATTTTCTTCAGCAATTCTGATGCACCGCCCTGTGAATTCAGCAGACCGGCCAGCGCGACGTTACTCAGGTCGCTGCTTTTCAGATCTGTGTTTTCCAGGATGTCTTTAATGTCCTGAGGCATGCTGCGCAGGCCTTCAACATATTCAGAAACCAGCGGATTCAGGACTTTAGATTCTGCAAATTTTGCATCCATTGAAGCGGCATCCATAATGGTACGACGGATTTGCTCCATACCTTCGCCACCGAACAGCTTGATATCAGCCTGAGACAGGGCCTGAGCCAGCGCTTTCGCGTTCTCGCCCACCACAGATTTCTGCGCGTCGATACGTGCGATTTCCAGCTCTTTATCCTGCTGCAGCTTCATCACCCACTTATCATGCTCACGTGTGTGCTCATCGTACTGTTGAGCCGCTTCGAAGCGAGCAGTCTGCGCTTCGGCTTCCGCCAGACCTTTCGCACGCAATGCCTGCGCTTCCGCTTCACCCGCACTCTGCAGTGCAAAAGCTTCCGCTTCACCCACTTCACGGATCGCCAGCGCACGCTCGCGTTCCACTTCAATTTCGGCCAGACCCGTTGAGCTGATCACTTCTTTCTCAGCTTTCGCCATACGCTCTTTCGCTGCAGCTTCACGCTCTTTCGCGATAAATTCAGCTTCAGCACGCTTGGTCGCTACGATCTGGTCAGCTTCTGCTTCACGGGTCTTCACAGCCAGTGCGTTTTCGGCATCACGGGTCTTAACCTTCAGCGCAGCGTCATTTTCAATCAGCAGACGTTCCGCTTTCTCGCGGGCAGCGTCTTTCTCTGCACGGGCAGCAACCAGCAGTTCCAGCTGTTTCGCTTCTGCAATCGCTTCGGCTTCAGTCAGAGTGACACGTTTCTGACGGTTCACTTGTTCATGAACACGCAGGTTCTCCGTTTCTTCCTCTTCGCGAGCAATCTTACGTTCAATTTCAACACGTTGAGAACGCATTTCCGCCACAGCTTTCAGAGACTCTTCCACTGTGGTCTCTTTATGCATTTCTTTCTCTGCCACTTCCGTTGCGGTACGGACTTTCTCCGTTTCAACTGCGCGGTTCAGCTCTTCCTGCTGGATTGCCACCTGACGCTGATTGGTGATGCGCGTCATTTCGACTTCCATCTGAACACTTTCGCGTTTCTTGGCAACTTCTTCTTCGGTTTCCAGTTTCGCCAGCTGCGTCACGCGTTCATATTCTTCACGCTTCTCGGAAGACAAGGCTTCTTCCTGCGCTTTGATAATATCAATTTCACGTTTCGCACGAGCAATGCTTTCCTGCTCCTGCTTATCCAGTTGCAAACGGTTGGCTTCCGCTTCAACATTTTTCTTCTTGATGGTTGTGCGCTCGTCCTGACGAATCGCATTGGTTTCGGTATTCTTATGCGCGGTGATCATGGAAATCTTGCGAATACCTTCAACGTCCAGGATGTTGTCCGGGCTGTGCGCGTCCAAAGAAGTCTGGTCAATTTTATCGATTACAACGTCATAGATTTTGAAGCCATCCATTTCGCTGCCGATCACTTCAACCACAGCATCACGGAAAGTACGACGATTAGTCAGCAGTTCTTCAAATTCAAACTGTTTGACGGCCGTTTTCAGTGCTTCAGAAAACTTCGGCTGGAAATGTTCTTTCAGGCGTTCAATATTCGATGCTTCATGAGCAGTAAACAGTTTCGCAACACGAACGATATCTTCTTCTTCGTGGTTCACACCGATATAGAAATCCACTTTCAGGTCGGCACGAATATTATCGCGGCAGTGCAGACCTTCGTACTCTTCGCCTTCCTGATCTTTACGACCGCTGCGAATCACAGAAATCTTCTTACGTGTGATATCCATATATTCGTGCTGGTTAATGACCGGCCAGACGAAGGTACCGGTCAGAGACGCACGGGTGGCATGCAGACCATTGACGATCAGTGCATCACCTTCCCCTCGAACCTTTTTATATCTGGATGTGAGAAAAATTAAAATCAGTAAAAATATACCGACTCCAGCACTAATAAAGATAACGCTTGGAGAGATTTGCATAGCCAACTCCTTATACTTAGCTATTTTTCGCTACTATATAATGTTTTGTTGTTTTATTTTGAGAAACGATGATCACTTCATCGCCATATTCCATTGACATCTCCGGCTCAATCACCCGGACATCAAGTAAGAATTCGCTGCCGTTATGCTGCACAACAACTTCACCCCGGTTCTGGTTCACCAAACTGCTGTGAACCCGGCCTTTCAGGCCAATAAAATCAACCTTGGCAAAGCTTTTCTTTTTATCAAACAATGGTGCCAGAGGTTTGAGCAACCAGGCGGCAATGAAAAGAGCCAGATAAGCCGTCAATGGAATCGACACGACTTCGGCAATCATCATCCAACCGGCTTCTGAGACAGCATTCAGCGCTTGTGCCAGATAAAAAGAGACAATGGTTCCGGCAAAGAAGCTGACACACAAAGCCACCATTAATGGTACTTTCGACAGAATCGGCGGCAGAATCAAACCCGCACCCGGGATATTCTCCGCATCAAACAGATCAACATCCGGTGCGACACTTTCAACAATGTTGAATACCAGATCCACCAGCATGACGACCAAAAAGATGACAAAAGGAACGAAAAAGACATTCGTTGGAAAAGAGAGCAATATCGAGATCATTTCTTGAATGGTCATGCATACCAACTAATTTATAGAGTTATCAATTTAAATTTATTTCAGGAAACCAGTCACATCTTGCGACCGTATATAAGGAAACGTTAAACAAGGTTTCTGGAATTTATCATCCCCTTTCTTTGCCGACAATGAGTTTTCCCCAATAAGGATGAATTGAAACATGAAGTCGTGAATATGAATAATTCACAACGCCATCGGGCATTGTCAGAAAACAGGCTTATTTCTCACTTTTGTTGCTGTTAATTTCACGCTATAGACTGTGATTCTGACAGGCTGGTTACTCCTTCAGATCCGTATCAAACTTTGCCTGTTTGAACCCGAATCTGAAATTCACTTTTCCGTCAGAAAAAATATCTTTCCTGTCGCTCAGTTGTTCAATACGTTTGTGACCCCCTGTTTTTCTTCACGGGAAGCTTCGTTGGAGATGTCCTGACTGGACGCAGCGCTCTCAACCTACTTATGACTTATGCTATTGGATCTTTTTGTCGCCTGCGCCTTGCAAGAAGAACGAACGCGATTTTGCGTGAAACTCGAATATAATGACATCGAGCAAATTACCCGGGGTATAGAGCGTTTTATGAACAAGAAGAATCAACAATGAGTGATGAACTTTACGAAGCCATTGTGGATGGTGAAATAGACACTGTGAAACTACTGATGGAACAAGGTGAAAATATTCATCATGTTACTGCAAATGACAAATGGACTTATCTTCATAAAGCAGCTGATACAGAGGACACGCCACCAGAATCAATTCAGTTCCTCATTGATCAAGGCTTAGATGTCAACGCAATAGACAACTATGGTTATACACCTCTTATTTATGCCGTTCGGCAACGTAACGTCCAGGTCATTCGGATTTTGCTTGAAAATGGAGCAAATGAAGCTATTGAACATAGAGGAAATGACTCTCAGAACGCTTTAGATATGGCATTTAACAGTCATCCGTTTGAGTACAATGTGGTCAAAATACTCTTGGAATATGGTGCAAACCCTGATTCATGTGCACCTGGTGGCAAATCAGTCCGAGAAGCAATGGACATCATTGCTGGCATTGATCCTGTCATTAAAGAACTCATTGCCAAGTATTAATCTAACCTTCAATGCATCTCCCAAGCGGGAGTTGCATTGAGCTGTCACCGATGACTGCTCCTATCCAGGATAATGACTAAGTCATAATGTCCACTTTGATCTGACAGTAGCACCATATACTTAAACACAACATACTGCTTAGCTTTCCATAAGAAATATCAACGAAATAATGAGGTTAAACGTGAGCCCAATTGAAACTCTCCAGCCCAAATGGACTTGACCAAGTTTGGTCAAAAACACGGATTTCCCCGTATGTTCATTTTTAACTAAAAAGCTTAGGTACCAGAGAATAAAGTTGTAGAAAAAGACTATAACCATTAAAAGCCCTGATGTAACACCGAACAATCCCCGCTGCCACCAAATCAAATCCTCTGTTGAAAGAAGGAAACACCATTGGCCACTCAAAAGGCCAAAGTTCAAACAACCTATAGCGTATGCATTAGACAAAATTTTATCTGCTACCAAAGCAGGTCCGGTGTGATTTGAAAAAATCATCGCTATACCAAAAGTAAAGAAGCCAAATGATCCGATTACATTCCAAAGATTAGGCCCTATCCCTTCAGTAATTGCATCATGATACAACTTAACTTCAGGATAATAAGTACTCGCCCACAAAACAAAAATGAAAGCAGGTAATGCCCAGGCTATGAAAACAGTTATAGGACCTTTTAATGATTTAGCTGGATTAATATCACTAGAATCAAAATGACAAAAACGTTGAATCACAAAATTCCCAACTTGCTCTCTCAGTCTCTTTAGTGCCGTAACAGTATGACCAAGAGAAGCAGAACTAAACAGCTTTACATTACTATCCCATTGCACGTCTCTTCTCGCCTCTATTAAATACACAATTGTCATACTAAGTGATCTGATCCACTAACTCTGGACACTTAGCTAAGCACTGTTCTTCAGTTCAAAATTCTCAGGGCTGAGATAGCCAAGCGAACTATGCCTTCTGGTTTTGTTGTAATCAACTTCAATGTATTCAAAAACGGTCTGACGCATGGTTTCCCTGTCCAGAGGGTGTTCATAGTTCTGTGTCAGCATAAGTCACAGATCCACATATTGATCGACCCTGTTCGGGAAGTGGAGGCTCAATTGGGATAACGTCAGATTCCAGTTCTGTACCGGATGCGTCCACTTCT
>NZ_JASJOJ010000055.1:0-27903 GCF_038519165.1 Photobacterium sp. SP02 | reverse complement strand
GTTCATTCAGGTGGAACGCCACCGAGGCCATGCTGCCATAGTGCTGTGTATGCCACTTATGCGGCGACCTTGAAGGATAACTTTAGCCTGAAAGGTGAAGAGCATCTCACTGCGTTTTTATCCTCCCCCGGCGTTATTCGTCGGTTCTGTAAGCACTGCGGAGCCAGCGTACAGTGGCTGGACAGCGGTAAATACAGTAATGAGTGGGTGACCTTTTCGCTCCCTTTACTGGATACACCTTTTATTCCTAAGAAACAAAAACATATTTATACCGATGATAAGCTCGTTTGGTTAGCGGTTTGTGATGCGCATAAACAATATCCCAAAGGATGCGAATAAGTCTTTCTTCTGCACTTTTCACTAAAAAAAGTGAGAGTTAGTGCAATCAATCAGGTTTCGACCGTTGATTTGGCTCTCAATTACAGTAATGCTACAGAGTGGTGTGCAACTTGGTTCATTCTGGTAATGTGTTGTGGTGATGTATTGCTCGGCCTGTGGTTGAAAAAAGAATCAATCTTTTCAGTATTACGTCATGGTTTCCGTGCCTTACTGAATGCCATTTTGCGTACTGCTGCATCTGTATAAACATCGTATAAATTTGTCCGTTATAAAGGAAGATCATGCTCATCAAACGGCCAGACTCCCGGTATCAACTTAAACCGTTTACCGCGCAGGACTATTCATTACTCATGGATTGGGTAACGGATGAGGAGTTTAATTTGCTTTGGGGAGGGCCTGTCTATCAGTTTCCTCTGACTTTAGATCAGATTGAGAAACATGTTTCTCGGCCTGAAGTCCATCCCTATTTATTTCAGGTCGCAGGCCAGACAAAAGGTTATATAGAGTTATACCAATCATCGCCAAAGCAGTGCCGGCTTTGTCGCGTATTAGTGGCGAATGAGTCGGATCGCGGTCAGGGATATGGCCGGGTGCTGCTGGATATGGCGGTGGAGAAAGCCGAGTCTGAGTTCGGTGCTGAAGCGGTATCACTGGCGGTGTTTGAGCACAATTTTCGTGCGGTAAATTGTTATCGCGGGATGGGCTTTGAAATCTACCAGGCTGACAGGGCGACTCGCGTTTTTAATGGTGAACCCTGGACGTTACTGCAAATGAAGAAGTTATTGTAACTATCCGGTTCGGCTTGCAGAGACACTCAGTGCTACTCTCAATAAAGAATGACTGAATAACTCTTCTTTGGTTGTGATGCTAACGTATCTTGGCCGGTGCCTTGGTTGTCCGGCCAGATTTGCCGCCCCCTATGATGAGGTATGCCCATGAGCTTGGAACAATTCAAATATGTCAGCTATATCGCGGCAAAGGATACCGATGTCTGGAATGCTTTGCTGGATCCGAAAATGACACAGCAATACTGGGGCCATGTGAATGAATCTGACTGGAAGGTGGGCAGCCGGTGGGCACATATCCGGGCTGATGGCTCCGAAATTGAAGACGTGACAGGAAAAGTGCTGTTGATTCATCCCCCTCACCATTTAGTGCTGAGCTGGCAGGAAACCGGTGGGCACCATGGTGTCATGCATTCCTCCCAGGTGAGTGTTGCGCTGGAAAACCTGGGTGAAGACACCCGGATAACGGTTATCCACAGTGATTTACAGTCGGGTTCCCTGAGCTATCAGGATGTCAGCGATGGCTGGCCTGCGGTGATCTGCAATTTAAAAACCTTGCTGGAAACGGGTCATGTGATGGCCAGTGATATTTGGTCGGCCAATTAGCAACAGCTTACTGACGTTTGGTGAAGCCTGGTGCGGCATCAGAAGCAGGGTGTTCAAGGTTGGTGATTGGGTACGGATGCTCTGCTTTAAATTGCTGTTTCATTTCATACATAGCAAAATCCGCCTCCTGCAATAGTTCTGACAGGCTTTTGCTGCCTGGAGTATAAACGCTCAGACCGATACTGGCCGAGAGCGATAATTCGCGATGGAGGAGCTGGATGGGGATTTTGAGTACGTGGTCCAGCGTGTTCATCAGAAAATTCGATACATACTCCTGATTGACCGATTGAGGGAAAACCTGAATCACAGCAAACTCATCGCCACCCATCCGGGCGACGTACATACCATCGTGTGTCAGGTTATCAAGCCTGCGCGCGATCGTTTTTAGCAACTGATCCCCGGCACCATGCCCCAGCGTATCATTCACTTCTTTGAACCCGTTCAGGTCAATCAGGAAAAATGCAAAATCATTACCGGATTTCTCCAGATCTTTTAATTTTCTGTTGAGCCACAGCCGGTTATGAATGCCAGTCAAAGAGTCATACATTGCCAGCTGGTGGTGTGTTTTAGACTCTTTCATCAGTAAGTAAATCATCATGATGCCAATCAACAAGGTTGAAAACAGGGAGGCATGAATTAACCAGCGCAGAGAAATAAACCTGTCCAGTTTCGAACGTAATACATTGTTTGTGAAAAGAAATGTTTTCAATGCATAGCTCATTAATTGATCGTAATTATCTTTGATCATCAAGGTCAGTTCAGCCACGTTCTGTGTGGTGAGCTGTTGCAGCGATGCTTCGTAGCCTTTGACGATCTGATAGTGATGATTAAACGACTGCAGTGAGCCAAAGGTGCTGTGAAGGCGGTTCACCTGGCTGTTGACCTGAATGGAATTAAAGCGGCTTAACAGTATCTCATACTGGAGTAACACATCGTTATTATCAGCACGCCCGGCTTCATAACTTTGAAGCTGGTAAATTAACTCGCTGTATTCATCACTCAGTTGCATCATGAACCAGCTGGCCAGATTCTGATCTTTGCTGACTGATTCAGCATTGGATTCCAGAGAGCTGACAGACACGAAAGTAAACACAATAAGCAGGGGGGCCGCAAAAAAAAGCAGCTTTTTCATCAACGGCATTCCGGCTAAGTGAAAAACTTTTAATGATTTCAAAGGTAACACGTCATGGCACCACATTAATTTCGTTTATTTGCCAGACCATTTTTTCTAAGAAGCCCTTATCAATGAGGTCCGGGTGCGTGTCTAGCGCAAAAATAAGCCAGAAAGGGCCGTAATCACGTACTCTCATCCACTCATCATTGTGACGTATCGCCAGTACAGGTTGATATTTTTTCATATCCTGCCAGTTTAACTCGGCGGTAAATTGATTCAGTGCCGTCAAATGTATAGTGCCGGGTTTCAGCTGATAGTGGTTTAACAAGGCTTGCAGGTTAACGCCGGAAAATGTTGCTTTGCCATTGACCCAGGGCATGGAGGTGGTGATGGATTCCTGTGGAAGGCTGGCGATATCGTCTTGTGTCAGGCGCACTTCTATGGGCGCATTTTCCGCCGACTGCCCTTTAAGCGTTAACGGAGGTGAAGTGAGGGCAAAAACAGGAAAAACAACAACAAAACCTGCAAACAGCAGGCCTGACAAGAGGAGATTGGAAAGCGGTGAAATATACTTCCTGGGAATCACATATCCCTCAGCTTTGTAGGTGATTAGTGCGTAAATACAAAGATAGCTATATAAAAGCGCAAAGCAATACTTTTCTCGTATGAATGAAAGTGAGGTAATTATTTCATATTTGAATGGTTTGCGGTTTTTACCGCTGAAATTTCGGGTTTCCTGGATTTTTTATGATGCGGTTACGGCTTTTTATAGTATTTATCCACGCCCATCCGGTGTGATCCTTGTTCAAAAGATAGAATGTTGTAAGCGGTTGCATATAAGAAGTTCCCACTTTAGTTTATGTCTGTTCTGGAAAGTCAGACAAAGATATCTGTATTTTCAGGCGGCTGGCGATTAAAGCTAACAGTGATTTTTTCATGTTTCTACTTATGTGTTTGGCGCTATTTATCTCGCTGGCTGAACCTTCAAATTAAAGTAACGGGCTGAACATATAAAAGCACTGTTCAAGAAATTTATGGCCTAAAGAACGTTCACGCCATTTTGCCGGATCAATCCGGGTGGATTGTCTTATATATTGTTGCTGCAATTGTGCTAATTGCTCTGTAAAAACCGGATTATCTACCGCGAGCGTCACTTCAAAATTCAGCCACAGACTTCGCATATCCAGGTTGACTGTGCCAATCAGGCAGTGGGTGTCATCAACGACAACCGATTTAGTATGGAGCAGACCGCCGTTAAACCGGTGAATAAACACACCGGCATTGAGAAGTTCGGCAAAAAACGAGCGGCTGGCCCATTCCACCATCACAGAGTCGTTTTTGGCGGGAATGACAATGTGAACCTCTGTCCCTCGTTCCGCGGCACTGATCAGCGCATGTAACAAGTGCTCGCTGGGTACAAAATAGGGGGTAGTGATGACCACGCGCTCTCTGGCCTGGTAAATACTGATTAACAGAACCTGATGGATGATTTCATCCGGCATACCCGGCCCGGACGGAATCACCTGGATCATATCGATGTTGCCAGCAGGCGGGGTTGCGTCGCATTCAGGAACGGGGGGTAAATAGCGTTGCCCGGTTTCGACTTCCCAGTCCCAGGCCTGAATGCAATTGAGCACCGAAACGGCTGGGCCGGTGACACGCACCATCACATCAATCCATTGCCCGACACCGGCGTCTGTTTTGAAAAAGGCCGGATCGACCAGATTCATGGAGCCGGTATAGGCAATCTGCGCATCGATGACAACAATTTTACGGTGCTGCCGGATATCCAGTCTTCGCAGGAACATACGTAACGGGCTGACAGCCAGCGCTTCTGTTAATTCGATTCCGGCGTGCTTCATCAAACGCGGCCAGTGGGAACGGAAAAAACGCATACTGCCGGCGGAATCCAGCAGTAATCTGACTTTAACACCACGTTTAGCGGCAAGAATTAATGCCGTTGCCACTTCGTCGGCCAGGCCGCCCGGATGCCAGATGTAAAATTCCAAATGAATAGCGCGATGGGCCTGCTGGATGTCTGAAATCAGCGAGCGCAGAATGGTTTGCGGGGTGTCCTGCAATGTCATGCTGTTACCCACCAACGCCGGAATGCCGAGGCGGTTCTGACACAGGTCGTGAATAGGTTTGGTATGCAGGTTCATCAGCTGCGGCTGATGCCCCGGGCAGTTATACAGTTGCTTAAACCAGCTGGCGAAGGGCTCAAACATTTCTTCGGCACGTAGTGCCCGTTTTTTGCCAAGATTGAGCTCACCAAATAAGAGGTAGGCAATGATGCCACCAATAGGAATGATGTAGATAATCATCAGCCATGCCAGTGACACGCCCACAACACGACGTTTAAATACCACCCGCATAGTGACAGCCGCAATGGCCACCCAATAAATAAACAGGCTGAGCCAGGCTAAGACTTGATAAACGTGATCCATAAAAGCGGCTTGTCTCTTTCTATATGCATACCTGCGCTCTATTTTGCACCCGAATCTCAGTAAAACATAGGGTTAAGCGAAAACTTGACACACTTTATATTGCCGCATGTATCAATAGTGAAGGCGTTTTACGCTGAGAAATGTCTTATCTTGTAAGAGCCCCTTGTTATTTGAGTATCGTGTATGGCGAACAGAGCGCAATTCAGCTCCCGCATTGGTTTTATTCTGGCGGCGGCCGGCTCCGCGGTCGGGCTGGGTAATATCTGGGGGTTTCCGACTCAGGCGGCCAGCAATGGCGGCGCGGTATTTCTGATGGTTTATCTACTGATGGTGTTTGCGCTGGCTTATCCTTTGCTGGTGGCCGAGCTGACCATTGGACGCTACGGCAGTGCCGATCCCATCACCTCGCTGCGTAAAGTCTGGCCACGACAGAAAGCCCTGATGGGGCTGGTCGGGCTGGCGGGCATGATAGCTGTATCGCTGATACTGAGTTTCTACGCGATTGTTGCCGGTTGGCTGCTGGGGTATTTGCTGGCGCCGATTTGTGAGGCGGTGGGGCTGGTTTCATTGGCTCACTGGCTGGAAGCGTTTGGCAGCGGCCGTAACCTGATACTCATGCTGGTCTTTATGTGGCTGACCGTCATGGTCGTCAGGAGCGGGGTTGCCGATGGCATCGAAAAATGGTCCACCCGCCTGATGCCTGTACTGCTGCTGCTGTTCGTGGTGATGGTGATGTATATATTGACGCAGGACGGTGCCTGGGACGGGCTGAAGCTGTACCTGATCCCAGATTTCAGCCATTTGTCTCCCAAGCTGATTGTCAGTGCCATGGGGCAGGCGTTTTTTTCTCTTTCTCTTGGGGTGTGCACTATGATGGTGTACGGCTCCTACCTGAGTAAGTCCGCGAATCTACCGAAAACTGCCGCGCAGGTTGCACTGCTCGATACCGCTGTAGCTTTTATCGCCGGGCTGCTGATCCTGCCGGCTATGTTTGTGGCCCAGCATAACGGCGTGGTGATTTACGACGAGAGCGGGGCATTACTGGCGTCAGATACGCTGGTATTCAGCGTGCTGCCGACCATGTTCGACACCATGGGGCCGGTGGGCATGATAGTCGGTATCCTGTTTTTCGTGCTGATGATCATTGCGGCGCTTACCTCTTCCATATCTATGCTGGAGGTGCCCGTCTCTTGCGCCATTGAAGAGCTGAACCAGAGCCGCAGTACCGCCGTCTGGTGGATAGGCGGGTTAATCTGTGTCATCTCGGCGGTTATTGTGTTTAATTTTGACGCTTTGTTCGGCCGGGTCGTGACCATGACCACAGCCTATGCGCAGCCGATTATCGGCATGATTTTTGCGCTGCTGGTGGGGTGGGTCTGGCACAGAGACAAAGTGTTGCAAGAGATCCGCAAAGGCTATCCGGCCGTCGAGTCGGGCCTGTTCTGGCGGATCTGGCCCTGGTATGTGCGTATTGTCTGTCCGGTTCTCATGCTGCAGGTCTTTTTCCTTCAGTAACAGATGGCATCACAAGGCTGGCGTCATGCGGCAGAGCGGGTATACTGCCGCTTTCCTGAGTCAATCGAACTGCGAACCATGTTTACACTTCTGCATCAAACCCCGGACTTCCTCGTTATTTGCAAGCATGCTGGCGTGAGTGTGCATAAAGATGACAATGATCAGCCACTACTCGCGGAGGTTGCTGCGGCCACCGGAGATAAACAGCTGTATCTGATCCACCGTCTGGATAAAATGACATCGGGTATTTTGCTACTGGGCCGTCATGCCAAAGCCGCCGCCGAGCTGTCGGGCGGTTTTGCCCGCCGTGAAGTGCAGAAGTTTTATCTCGCGATCAGCAGCAAGAAACCCAAAAAGAAGCAGGGCACAGTGATTGGTGATATGAGCCGTTCACGTCGTCGCAGCTGGAAACTGGATGCAACGCGAGACAATCCGGCCATAACCCAGTTTATTTCAACGGCTGCCGGTGAGGGTCGCCGGCTGTTCCTGTGCAAACCCTGCACAGGGAAAACCCATCAGATCCGGGTGGCGTTGAAAAGTGTGGGGGCCGGCATCACAGGTGACGACATTTATGGCCAGGAAGAGGCAGACCGCGGATATTTACACGCATTTGCCCTGCAGTTTACCTTTCAGGGACAAGTCTGGCGCTTTGTCTGTATGCCAGAACAAGGCTCGCTATGGCAAGTGGCGCAAGTGCAGGCTGCCCTGTCCGGGTGGGCCACGCCCTGGGACATTCCCTGGCCTTCGTTACCTTCAGGGCTGGTTAAACCGCGCGTTGACTAACGCCTTTGCCGCCAGAGCGGCTATCCGTTTAGATTTATTATTCATTTCATACTGGTGATCCATGGACGCTTCTGCTTTACCTCTGTTCTGTCAACATTTGCTGTCACAACTGGCTTCTCCTCCTCATGAGGTGCGCCGGTTATTCCATGGCCGCGGCCGGCGCTGGGCCGGACTGGAGCAACTGACGGCCGACTGGCTTGACGGCCAGGTACTGATATCGCTGTTTAAAGAGCAGGATGCTGACTTTCTGGCGGAATTGGCAGCTTTGCTTCATGAGCTGGTACAGACGGACACCTGGCAGCGCTCAGGGGCTGTGTCGCTTTTGGTACAGCATCGTGACCGGGTGGGATCGCCGATGGAAGTGATCTGGGGGGAGCTGCAAACCTGGCAGCAAGTGACGGAAAATGGCCTTAAGTTTCAGCTTGACTTGGGCCAGAAGCAAAATAACGGTCTGTTTCTGGACATGCGTTATGGCCGTCAGTGGGTCAGGGATGCGGCGAAAGACAGCAAAGTACTCAATTTGTTTGCCTATACGTGCGGATTTTCTGTTGCCGCCATTGCGGGCGGTGCTGAGCATGTGGTTAATCTGGATATGGCCAAAGCGGCTCTGGGGCGCGGCCGGGATAATCACCGGCTGAACGGGCACGATCTGAACAAGGTGAGTTTTTTAGGGCATGATATCTTTAAATCCTGGGGCAAACTGAAAAAGAACGGCCCTTATGATCTGATTATCATTGACCCGCCGTCGTTCCAGAAAGGCAGCTTCGCACTCACGAAAGATTACGCCAAAATTCTGCGCCGTTTGCCGGATATGCTGACAGCCGAAGGCAAGGTGCTGGCCTGTGTGAATTCGCCTGCTGTGTCACCACAGTTTCTGATTGATGGCATGGCTGAGGAAGCACCTGAGCTGAGGTTTATTGAGCGCCTTGATAATCCGCCTGAGTTTGCGGATCTGGAGCACGACAGTGCGCTGAAGGCCATGGTTTTTGCCCGATAAATAAAAATGCCGGAGGATATTTCCGGCATTTTTATTGCGGGTTAGCTTCCTGCCTGCCTGGCTTTCTGTCTGGCAATAGTTCAGGAGCCGGGAGCCACAATCTGGGCACAGAATTGTGCATTGATCGGCTGCTGCACCACGGGTCTTCCCCGCATATCCAGGATCTGAATCAGATAGCCCAGGCCTTCGCTGACCATAGGCGTCAGTTCAGGGTTATTGCAGAAGTTCGCTGCCGCTGCCTGCGCCGCCTGAGTGGGAGGAACTTTACCGCCACCACCGTAGAGAATGGTAATTT
This sequence comes from Photobacterium sp. SP02, assembly GCF_038519165.1. Taxonomy (NCBI): domain Bacteria; kingdom Pseudomonadati; phylum Pseudomonadota; class Gammaproteobacteria; order Vibrionales; family Vibrionaceae; genus Photobacterium; species Photobacterium sp. SP02. Next base: position 19,022 of record NZ_JASJOJ010000055.1, on the reverse strand, counting down.
CGACGATATGCTGCTGCGCCTTCGCTTTCATGATCTGGTACTGGTCAATCTTGGGATAAGGTGCTTTGGAATTAATGACAGCGGCCCGGCGCTCCGCCAGCTCGTTGGTCAGGTCCTCTTGTGATTTAGCACAGCCAGTGAGAATAACCGCCGCCATCATGGCGGTAAGCAGGGCCTTTATGGATGCTCGATTCATAACCATCAGGCCGGTAGCACTTTTTTGAATGGCTTCACAATGACCTTGTCATAGACACCGGCGTCAATGTAAGGATCCGCATCGGCCCAGGCTTTTGCTTCTTCAAGAGAGCCAAACTCGGCGATGACGGTAGAGCCGGTAAAACCGGCTTCACCCGGGTTGTCGCTGTCAATGGCGGGCATAGGTCCGGCCACCAGCAGCCGGCCTTCATCCTGCAGGGCTTTGAGGCGAGCCAGGTGATTTTCGCGAACGCTCAGACGGCGCTCCAGACTGTTTTCAACATCTTGAGAAAAAATGACGTACCACATGCGTTCTGTCTCCCTGTACTTGTGGTGGAATGCAGCCGTTATCATAGCGGAATGAAAAAGCCCCAACCAGCGGTCAGGGCAGATAAATCAGGCTTTCTTAATCGGACGAGGGCGGCCATCGGCATCAATGGCCACATAATTGAAGGTCGCTTCACTGACTTTGTAACGCTCACCAATACCCTCATTGCCAACGGGCTTCACCCACACTTCCATGGCGACAGAGAGCGACGTATTACCAATACGGTTACATTCGCCATAACAGCACACCACATCGCCCACACCGACGGGGGCTTTAAACACTATGTTGTCGACAGAAACGGTAACCACTTTACCGCGGGATATTTCCTTAGCCAGAATCGCACCGGCCAGATCGAGCTGTGACATTATCCAGCCACCAAAAATATCGCCATTTGCATTGGTATCAGCAGGCATGGCTAAAGTGCGAAGTAATAACTGGCCTCGTGGGACATTATTTTCTGAATTCATCATAAATCATGTGTTGGGAAGATATATTCATATGGTCATCAATATTGCGCTGGCTTGCAAGCACAATGCACCTGGTCTGACCCAGGTCTGATGGAACTTTGAACGAAAATCGGATCCATAGTGGCAGAAAACAAAAAAGGCTGTCGGTTGACAGCCTTTGGGAGATGGCAGAAGTAGCCGTTTAGGCTTCGTTCTGTGTTGCCATACGTACGTCTTCTTTCTGCTCGTCAGTGATCAGGCTGTCCACAATCACAGCACAGGCAGCATCACCTGTGATATTGAGTGCGGTACGGATCATGTCGAAGATACGGTCCAGTGCGAACAGCAGCGGCAGACCTTCAATAGGAATACCTGCCGACAGCAGTACAGCCACGACCAGGAATGAAGGACCCGGTACACCGGCCTGACCCACGGCACCCAGTGTCGAAGTCACTATGATGGCGACATACGCGCTCATAGACAGGTCGATATTGAACAGCTGGGCAAAGAAGATAGCAACCAGGCCATAATAGATAGCGTTACCGCTCATATTGATGGTCGCGCCAAGCGGCAGTACGAAAGCCGCCGTGCTGTTTCTCACTTTCAGCTCTTCTTCGCAGGTTTCCATGGTGACAGGCAGTGTTGCCATGGAAGAGGCGGTAGACAGTGCAACAGCCTGAGGCTTCTTCATTGCAGCCAGGAACTTGATTGGCGATGTCTTGCTGAAGCATTTGATCATCAGCGGGTAGAACACGAAGCCGTACACCAGGATGGCAGCAATGTAGACAACGAACAGTTTGAACACCACCATCAGGGCGTCAAAGCCAAACGTACCTACGGCATCAGCCATCAGGCCGAACACGCCGATAGGCGCGATCTTCATGACTACGTTGATCATCCAGACCATAGCGTCAACGATGGAATTAACACCGTTGATCAGCGGGTCACGGCGTTCTTTTTCCAGTTTGGAAACGGCGAGACCGAAGAACAGACAGAACACCAGAATTTGCAGGATGTTTGCTTCATTCAGGGATTGGAAAATGTTGGTTGGGATCATACCCAAAATAGTTGCCCAGAACGAAGGCAGGTCACCTTTGTCAGCATAGGTATTTGCGAACATGCCCTGTACGCCGGTCAGGTCGACACCCATACCTGGCTGGAACACTTCACCCATAAACAGCGCCAGTGCAACGGCAACTGCTGATGTCAGGCCAAAGAAACCCAGAGTAATCAAGCCGATCTTACCAGCTGACTGGCTGCTACCCAGACCGGCTGCGCCAGAGATGATAGCCACAGCAACCAGAGGGATCACCAGCATTTTAATCAGGTGGATGAAAATACTGCCCAGCGGAGCAAACATGCTCGCCGAGTGCCCCATCATTGCACCGGCCAATGCACCCAAGCACATGGCAATGACAACCTGTACTCCAATGTTGCCAAGTAGTCCTTGTTGTTTTAGCACCTTGAACACCTTTATTGTGGAAGTTGTTAATTGATGAAAGACTTATGTTTCGCAAATGTTGATTAATTTGAGTCAATATTTTGCGGGTTAAGGTTTTACAGCAGAATAATGCGATAATCAATGTTGAAATTCGTTACTTTCTACTTGGGTTACGATTTAGGGGCGATTTATTTTAATAGGCTGGCGGGCTTATGCATTACGTTTTTTATGCTCGGGAAGGGGGGATGTAAAAGCGTTGTTAACACAAAAGCCCCGGCTTGTAATCAAGCCAGGGCTCTGTTCTGGGTGAAGGAAATGCATCAGCCTTTGGTGGCTTGCTTCATGCTGTGGATGAATTGTCCTAATGCATGGAGCAAAGCGTCCGGATTATCTTTGTGCTGCTCAATAATTTTCACTACCGCAGAGCCGGATATCGCCCCGGCAGCACCGGCTTTGATCGCGTCAGACACCTGTGCCGGCTCTGAGATCCCAAAACCCAGCAGTGCGGGGGGCGCTTTATATTCGGCCAGTGAGGCCAGCAGATGGTCAATAGGCATACCTGCTTTGGTTTCCGCCCCGGTTACACCGGCGCGCGACAGCAGGTAAGTATAACCACCGCCGAACTCGGCCACGGTTTTCAGCGTATTTGCCGTGGCATTGGGCGGGGCGATGAAAATCGGGTGAATCCCGTATTTTTCCGCCGCCTGCCGGAACTCTGCAGATTCATTAACAGGCACATCTGCGACCAGAACCGAGTCAACGCCTGCTTCCTGGCAACGACGGTAAAAATGCTCAATGCCGCCTGCAAACACCAGGTTGGCGTACATCAGCAGGCCAATGGGCAACTCGGGGTACTTTTCCCGCACCTGTGTTAACAGCTCAAAACAGGTGTCAGGGGTGGTGCCGGCATCCAGCGCACGGATAGTTGCCCCCTGAATGGTCGGGCCGTCGGCGAGCGGGTCTGAAAATGGTATACCCAGCTCAAGGGCATCGGCCCCGGATTCAACTAAGGTATCAATGATCTGTAACGAGAGTGCCGGACTCGGATCCCCCAAGGTGACAAAAGGAACAAACGCGCCTTCCTGTTTGGCCGCTAAACGGCTGAATAAAGCTTGATAACGGTCCATTACAGGGCTCCCTTTTCATCCAGAATCTTATGTACGGTAAAGATATCTTTGTCGCCACGGCCAGATAGGTTAACCACCAGGAGTTGTTCCTTTTCTGGTTCATCTTTAATCAGCTTGAGTGCATACGCGAGGGCATGTGCCGATTCCAGCGCCGGAATAATGCCTTCATTACGGGCCAGCGCCTGAAAAGCATCCAGTGCTTCGTCGTCGGTTACTGAGCCGTATTCCGCGCGGCCGGTGGCATTGAGATGGGCATGCTGAGGGCCGACAGACGGGAAGTCCAAACCGGCAGAGATAGAGTAAGACTCCTCCACCTGACCATGTTCATCCTGCATTAACGGGGCTTTCATACCGAAGAAAATCCCCAGCTTGCCATGTTTCAGCGGCGCGCCGTGCATGTGGGTATCCAGGCCCAGACCGGCAGGCTCCACACCAATCAGTTTCACACTGGTGTCTTCGATAAAATCGGCAAACATGCCGATAGCGTTGGAACCGCCGCCGACACAAGCAATTACCGCATCCGGCAGGCGGCCTTCTTTGTCAAGAATCTGCGCTTTGGTTTCCTCGCCGATAATGCGCTGGAATTCACGGACTATGGTTGGGAAAGGGTGCGGCCCTGCTGCTGTTCCCAGCAGATAATGCGCCTTGTCGTAAGTGGCGGACCAGTCACGCATGGCTTCGTTACAGGCATCTTTCAAGGTCGCTGAGCCGGAATGAACCGGAATGACTTCTGCGCCCATCAGTTTCATGCGAAACACGTTGGGGCTCTGGCGCTCAACGTCTTTGGCGCCCATGTAAATGCGGCATTTCAGGCCCAGCAGGGTGCAGGCCAGGGTATGGGCCCTGGACGACAGGCGGCAATTTTTGCAGGTATTCCAGATCAGGTTCCGGCCTACAGCCTGAACATGGTATGTGGTAGTGGCATGAAAGCGGTCATGGACGCTGCTGCACACATTAAAGCCGGTGACGCTGAGCTGGTGGTGGCTGCCGGTGCCGAAAACATGTCGCAGATTCCGTTTACCGTACCCGCTTCCATCCGTGATGGACAGAAAATGGGTAATCTGCAACTGACTGATTTACTGATTAACGACGGTCTGACCGATGTCTTTAATCAGTACCACATGGGTGTGACGGCTGAAAATGTCGTTGAAAAAGTGGGTCTGACCCGTGAACAACAGGACAACTTTGCGCTGGCAAGCCAGCAAAAAGCGGTAGTTGCCATTGAACAGGGCAAATTTGCTGAAGAAATCGTTTCTGTTGAAGTGAAAGAGCGTCGTGAGACGAAAACGGTTGATACGGATGAGTATCCGAAAGCCGATGCAACATTGGAAGGTTTGCAGAAACTGCGTCCAGCATTCAAACCTGAAGGTTCAGTAACCGCAGGAAACGCATCAGGTATCAATGATGGTGCGAGTGCAATCATTGTGGCTTCTGCTGCCGCCGTAGAAAAATATGGTTTAACACCGCTGGCAGAAATCGAAAGTTATGCGCAAGCGGGTGTTGCCCCTGAGGTCATGGGTCTTGGCCCTGTACCAGCGGTAATGAAAGCCCTGGAGAAAGCCGATTTAAACATTGATTCAGTGGGTCTGTTTGAGTTTAACGAAGCCTTTGCCGGGCAGGCATTGGGCGTGTTGCATGAGCTGGCTGACAACTTGAATACCAAGGTCGAAGACTTGGCCGAGCGTAGCAATGTTAATGGTGGTGCGATTGCCTTGGGTCACCCTCTGGGTGCATCGGGTAACCGTATTATTGTCAGTCTGCTGCACGAGATGCGCCGCCGTGGAACAGAGTATGGCCTTGCCACACTGTGCGTCGGTGGCGGTATGGGTACAGCTATCGTACTGAAAAGTGTCTAAACGACTCGTTAACTAACTGGCGTCAGTATTCACTGGCGCTGAAAATAGCACTTAAATTAAGGAAACATATTATGTATACGGAAATGTTTAAATCTTTCTCTGAGCAAACTGAAAAATCTCTGGCACCTTATGTGAAATTCAACAAGCTGTTCACTAAGAACGTGGAAGAGCTGACTGAACTTCAACTGGCAGCAGTACGTGCTTACAGCGATTTGGGTCTGTCTCAGCTTAAAGCAATCAGTGAAATCAAGGATCTGCAATCACTGACTTCTTTCCAAAGCCAACAGCTGGAAAACCTGACTAATCTGTCTAAGCAACTGGTTGATGACAGCAACAAGTTTTCAGCACTGGCTCAAGGCTTCAAAACTGAAGTTGAAGAGCTGGTTGCAGAGAATGTAAAGCAAGTTACACCCGCTTAAGTTCTTTTCCTGTCTTAATGCCGTCCCGTCTTGTGGGCGGCATTTTTAGTCCAAAAGCAGAGGTCATTGCGATGAACCCGAATTTTTTCACGGACTACTTTGCTAAACTCCAGGAAATGAACCAAGCGTGGTGGAAGGAGTTTGATTCCGGCAAGGCAGCCATTAATACTCCGCTCAATAAAGCGCTGAGTGAGTTGAATCTGGAAGACACAACGGCTTGGCTGGAAAATGCATCTGCGCAGCCTGCTGTTATTGCAAAAATTCAGATGGATTGGTTTGAAAGCCAAATGAAGATTTTGCAAAACGTCACTATGTCTGGTGATAATCAGGATGTTGTTACTCCGGCAAACGATGATAAACGATTTATCGATCCTGCCTGGCAAAACGAAGCTTTTTATAACTGCATCAAGCAATCTTATTTGCTGTTCAGCAATAAGATGAAAGAGACCATTGATTCTATTGAAGGTTTAGACGATAAAGCGAAAGAACGTTTGAACTTCTTTTCGCGTCAGGCTATTAACGCACTATCGCCGACCAACTTTATTACCACCAACCCTGAGCTGGCAAAACTGACGGTTGAAACCAACGGTCAGAACCTGATTAAAGGGATGGAACTGCTGCATGAAGACATGCAGTCCAGTGCGGATGTACTGAAAATTCGCATGACAAATGGCGATGCATTCCAGGTGGGCGATAATATCGCCAACACGCCAGGACAAGTCATTTTCAAAAATGACTTGTTTGAACTTATTCAGTACAAACCGCTGACAGAAACCGTGAATGCGACCCCTGTACTGATTGTGCCGCCGTTTATCAACAAATATTACATCATGGATCTGCGAGAAAAGAACTCTATGGCTCGCTGGATGGTGGAGCAGGGACATACTGTCTTCATGATTTCATGGCGTAATCCTGATGCGACAATGCAGGATGTGGATTTCGATACCTATGTATTGGAAGGCGCGCTAAAAGCATTGGATGTTGCTGAAAGTGTTAGTGGTGTCAATCAAATTCACACCGTAGGTTATTGTATTGGCGGTACCTTGTTGGCCACTGCCCTGGCGTACAGCTCTGCGAAACGCATGCGTAACCGTGTGAAGTCCGCCACTTTCTTTACCACTATCCTCGATTTCTCTCAGCCGGGTGAAATTGGCGCTTATATTAATGATCCGATTATTTCGGCCATTGAAGCCCAGAATGAGCTGAAAGGCTATATGGACGGTCGCTCACTGAGCGTGACCTTTAGTCTGCTGCGTGAAAACAGCTTGTACTGGAACTATTACGTTAATAATTACCTGAAAGGAAACAGCCCTATCGATTTTGATCTGCTGTTCTGGAATGGTGATAGCACCAACGTGGCGAAAGCGTGTCACAGTACATTGTTACGTCAGTTCTATCTGGAAAATAAACTGATGGATCCGAAAGGGTATAAAGTAGGTGGCGTGTATATTGATTTGTCGAAGATCAAAGTACCGACTTACTTTATTTCTACTCAGGAAGACCATATTGCTCTGTGGCAGGGTACTTATCGCGGCTCGAAAGTGCTGAAGGGTGATTCAGTGTTCGTGCTGGGTGAGTCCGGTCATATTGCTGGTATCATTAATCATCCTGACAAAAATAAGTACGGTTTTTATACCAACGATAACGCTGAATCTGATCCCGAAGCCTGGCTGGCGGGGGCGACCCACCACGACGGCTCATGGTGGAATCACTGGAATACCTGGTTGAATGGCTTTAATTCCGAAGAGCAGGTATCTGCCCGTGATGTTGGCAATGAAAGCTTCCCACCTATAGGTCCAGCACCTGGTGATTATGTGAAGCAAACACTGCCGATTGAGTTTTCAAACTCAAATTAATCGCTGATAACCACATCGACATTGCAAAAACCAGTGGCTTGCCACTGGTTTTTTTATGGTTGAAGCACAAACGTTGTAATCGTCTGGATCATTGGTGTCTGTCCAGGGACAGTGGGCTAAAGCGCCTGTCCCGATAATACTCGTCAGCACGATTCATCTCTCTGTATTTGAACGCTTTATCTCTTAAGAAATCCCCTCATTTAAGGCGTCCCTATCTATACTGGTTTTATGACTACCCAAAGAGGTAAGGACGGCATGCAGCACGAGCAGCAAACTGCAGGGATAACTGGGTGTGAGGAATGCGGCCTGGTGGTTGCTCTGCCTGTGTTAGAGCCTGGGCAGCGTGCATGTTGTCCGCGTTGTGGGCATTTGCTGATGAAAACCATCAAACACCCTCAGCAGCGGACATTGGCCTATGGTATCGCTTGTCTGGTTATGCTGGTACTGAGTGTCAGTTTTCCTTTTATGTCCTTCAGTGTGCAAGGTATTCAGCAAGAAATCACCCTGATGCATTCTGCTCAGATGCTCGCTCAGTTCGAGAACAGTTTATTAGGTTTATTGTTGTTAATGACTGTTGTTATTTTACCGGCTTGTTATATCACCTCTGTTTTATACCTGTATTGGGTTAGTGCAGAACATGGAAAGATTGATAGCGACAGTGTCAGCCACAGAGTCAAAAGCTTGTGCCGGCTGACTTTGCGTATCGAACCCTGGCTGATGGTTGATGTCTTCCTGATAGGCATTCTGGTCAGTCTGATCAAAATTGCCGCACTGGCAGATGTCGGGCTGGGGATGTCATTCTGGGCCTTTTGCCTTTATACAATGCTGGTTGTGAAATGTGTCGCCATGGTTGACAGAACCTGGCTCTGGCTGCAGTTTGCCCCTATGGTGCCGTTGCCGGAAGTAAAAGCTGGCGACAGCCACCATTCTCGTAACCATATCTCCTGCCACACTTGCGCGCAGCTAAACCCTGTTGCTGATGGCCATCAGCAAAGGTGTATTCGCTGTGGCGGGAAGCTGCATCCCTATCATCCGGCTAAAAATCTGCAATATGCCTGGGCGTTATTGCTGGCTTCGGCTGTCTTTTTATTCCCGGCAAATCTGTATCCGATGATGTACACGGTAAGCTTGGGTAAATCAGAGGGCTCAACCATTATTGGCGGGGTTGTGCTGCTCTGGCATCACGGGTCCTATCCCATCGCCATGGTGATCTTTATCGCCAGCGTGGTGATCCCTCTGGCCAAGATTTTTGCACTTGGATGGCTCTTTTTTGCGGCAGCGCGAAACATTGACGATGAAGACAGAAAAGCCATACGGCGTTTAAAGCTGTACAGGATGGCTGAGTTTATCGGTCGGTGGTCGATGATTGATATTTTTGTCGTGGCACTGCTTGTTGCTTTGGTGCAGTTACAGAATTTGATGGCGATTTATCCGGGACCGGCAGCGCTGTCTTTTGCTTCGGTTGTCATACTGACCATGTTAGCGGCGATGGTGTTTGATCCGCGTGTTTTCTGGCAAAACATGCTGTCAGGAGAAAAAACAGACCAGTCCACAAAGCCGGAACACAGTGTGAACACGACCATTATTCATAAGGAACCCCATTCATGAGCGATCAAACGCCGCCAAAAGCTGAAGTCAGCCAGATTCGACAGCTATCACTGATCTGGCTGGTTCCGATTGTTGCTGTATTGATTGGCTTTTGGATGCTGATCCAGTTTCTGGCCAGTAAAGGCCCAGAAGTAACACTTAAGCTCAATACCGCAGAAGGTCTCGAAGTGGGTAAAACTGAAATCAAAGCTTTGAATGTCAAAGTCGGTGTCATTACCAATGTAAAACTCAGTGATGATTACAATTCAATTTTAGCGACAGCCCAGATGGACAAAGATGCCGAAAGAATGTTGAGAACCGACACGCGGTTTTGGGTGGTGAAACCACGTATCGGCAAGGAAGGGATATCCGGGTTGGAAACCTTATTATCCGGTGCGTATATTGAGCTGCAGCCCGGTGTGGAGAGCGATGAGCAGCGCACATTCACCGTCCTGGATATCCCCCCGGTAGCACCGCTGGATGCGAAAGGACTACGTTTGATCCTGACCCATAATGAGGCAGGAAAGTTAAGCGTTGGTGATCCTGTTCTTTACGAAGGGTTTACTGTCGGTCGGGTGGAGCAGGTCAGCTTTGATACCCAATCAAAAAAAGCGAATTATCAGCTATTTATCTTTGAACCTTATGACGGTCTGATTCGAAAGCGAACCCGATTCTGGTTAACGTCCGGTGTGGAACTGAACATGTCGGCCGAGGGCTTTAATCTCAAAATCGGTTCGGTGGAATCACTCATCACAGGGGGCGTGAGTTTTAATATTCAGCAAGGTGCCGATCCTGGCGAACTCATCACTAAACAGCTCAGCCGATTCCGGCTTTACAACAATCAGAATGAAGTGCAGGAGCGCTTTTATGATCAGTACCTGGAATATGTGTTGCTGTTCGACGAATCGGTACGTGGGTTGAGTGAAGGGGCACCGGTTGAATATCGCGGGATCCGCATTGGTACTGTGTCTAAAGTGCCTCTACGTTTGCCCAACCAAACCCGCGGTTTTTCCAATCAGCAAATTCCGGTGCTTGCCAGATTAGAACTCGCGCGAGTGCAGGAGTATGTAGGGACTGAAAACCTGCAGACATTACAGGAAGATCTCAGTCATCAGTTTCGGGAAGGTTTACGTGCTTCATTGAAAACCGCTAATTTCTTAACCGGGCAATTAATGGTGGATGTGGAGTTTTACCCGGAAGAGCCGGATCCCAGGCTGCTGACCTACCAGGAGTATGATGTTTTTCCCACCAAAGCCGGTGGGTTTGCAGAGATTCAAAAACAGGTCGCTTCGTTACTTGATAAGTTAAACAACTTACCCGTGGAAAGTACTCTCAAGGGGCTGAATCAGACGCTGGCCGCGACTGAGCGCACGTTGAAAGCCGCTGAGCAGGCAGCAAAAAGTGTGAATGTGTTGCTTGCACAACAGGATACAAAAGCCATACCAGCGGAACTGCGAAACAGCCTGGCGCAAATTCAGGCGACGTTAAACAGTTACGGCTCCGACGGTGCGACTTACCGAAATCTCGAACAGGTGCTGATACGGTTTGAGCAGGTGATGAAAGAGTTGCAACCGGTACTAAGGCAAGTGAACGACAAGCCTAACTCGCTGATTTTTTCAGACAGTAAAGGTAAAGATCCGATACCCGCAGCAGGAGTACAATAATGAATTTTCGTCACTGTTTACTATCTGCCGTTTGGTTGGCTGGGCTGGTGTTGACAGGTTGCAGCAGTCAGCCTGAAGAATCGGATATTACAACTTACCTGCTACCTCAGGCGCCTGAGCAATCGGCGCCGGCGTTAGTTACACAACAGCCAATATTAGTGGTATCACCGGTTGAAATGGCGCTGCACTTAACGGGCACAGGGTTAGTTTATCAAACCAGTCACACAGCCGTGGTTCAGGCGCAGCAAAATCTGTGGGCTGAAGATATTACCCGTCAACTTACACGGCGTATTAACGGCGATCTGCGCCTGAAGCAGTCACGTTACTGGCCGACAGAGTTATCGGCAGCGATAAAAACGGCCAATGTGCCCAGACTGCAAGTCAGGGTAAACGCCTTTAATGGCCATTTCAGCGGCTCGGCGTATTTCAGTGGTGAGTGGATCTTGACCGGACAAAACGGAGACCTGAAAACTGTGCAGCCATTCAGTTTTCAGGTCCCTTTAAAAGAGCCGGGGTACAGTGCGCAGGTGGATGCCTTGTCGGAAGCCGTGAATCGGCTTACCACTCAGATCGCTCAGCGTGTGTCAGCTGTGGCTTTGTATTCCGGGGAGCGCAGCAGCCTCTAGCGTTGTTGTAATCGGTAATACCCGTTCATCCAGCACTCGGGCAGCCCTTCACCAGACGGAAAAGCCAGGTGCTGTTTGTCTATTGAGACAGGATCAGCCAGATCTTCACCGGATTGAAACTGTACAGTGACATGGCGTTTAAAGGGGTTGGTGAGTGAGGCCATGTCTACCACATCAACCAGATCCCCGGTTTTCGCTTCTTTCAAAAACATAGTACCAACCTCCAGCAGTCATCAGGTCATGGAAGGGGTATTCTAATTATGGTCGATTTTATCTCAGGCGTTGAAAAGGACGATTTTTAATGGAGCAGTATTATTGGGGCATAGATCTGGGAGGCACAAAAGTGGAGTGTGCGGTGATGGCACGCTCAGATGATCGCTGCGTACTTCGCGAGCGCATTCCCAGTCAGGCTGAGAAAGGTTATACACATCTGCTGCAGCGAATAAAGTTGCTGGTGGACAGCTGTGCGGAGCAGCTTGGTTGCTATCCGAATGCGATTGGTTTTGGGACGCCGGGTGCGTTGGACCCGGCAACCGGTGTCATGAAAAATTGTAATTCAACGGCCTTAAACGGGCAGCCACTGGATGCTGATCTGGCTGAGTTACTGAATGTGAAAGTCAGGGTGGCTAACGATGCGAACTGCCTTGTGCTGGCAGAAACGCAATTAGGTGTGGTTCAGCAAGTAAGCCCTGATGCTGACGTTGTCTTTGGTATCATCATGGGTACGGGTGTGGGAGCTGGGATTGTCGTTAACGGCAAAGTTATTAATGGCTTGCATGGCATAGCCGGTGAGTGGGGGCACAATGTTATCGAGCCGGAAGGACGAGCCTGTTATTGCGGAAAATACGGCTGCCTCGAAACCGTAATATCCGGGCCAGGTTTGGAACAGGCTTATCATGCCAGGACCGGCGAGCAGGTATCATTGAATGACATTATGCGACTGGCTCAGCAGGGCGATCTTGATGCGAGGTATGTGGAGGAACGATTAATTCACTATTTTGGCCTTGCAGTTGCACAGGTGATTAATATCCTGGATCCCGATGTGATTATCGTCGGCGGTGGTGTTGGCAATATCGACAAGCTATACGATGCGGGCAGGCAGGCGATAATGCCGCATTTATTTAATTCAGTGTTAAAAACCCCTGTTGTGAAACCGATTTTAGGGGACAGCGCAGGTGTTTTTGGTGCTGCAATGTTAGTGAAATAAGTAAATTGTTCTCTGCCAAACAGCAAGATAATGGCATGTTTTGAGATATCGGCCCTGCTTATTGTAAGAGATATCTCACAAGAATGTGGGAGATTACGTTTATTTCATGGCTGTTAATTCTCATAGTAAATAAATTAATCTTTATCATTCAACCTGATAGGTTAAATGATTGAGTTGTTACTTTAATTGATATGTAAAGTGTGATCTCCGTTCGTTGCGCAGAATCCTGAATCGAGTAATCTGTACCGCGTCGGAAGGAACTGACGGAACGGAACAGGAACAGGCCACGGATTTTGGCAGTCTCAGGATGAGACAGGTACATCAGGAAGGTGTATCGACAAGGACTGTGAAGGGAACAATCGGATGGATTCGATACAGTAGGTAGGATGCTTACTGGTCAGGACGACATAAGGACCGCTTCAGGAAGAAGTCAGGGACACCTCCAGGATGGAGAAGAGAGTTGTAACAGGACGTTGCAATGGGTCAGGGTAAGACCAAGTGGAACACCTCCGGGACGGAGTTTTAGGGAAACGCTGAAGGATACAGCAATATCAAGGAATGATGCAGGGAGCACATTAGTAGCTGGATTGCTGCAAGTAAGACCTAAGGGCGCAACGAAAGTTGCGCCCGCTCTTTTTTATAGCCAGAAATTTTTGTATCCCTAAAGTCCTGTCAACCCGCCACAATCTGCGGCTTCTGCTTCAGACTGACAATCAGCATATAAACCGCCGTGCTGGCCAAAGCAACAAAGAAGAAGTTGTTCAGTCCGTGCTCCTGTTCCAAAAAGGTTCCGGCGACCAACGGGCCGGCAACAGAACCAAAGCTGTAGCTGAAGAGCATGATCTGTGTGGCAGATACAATCACCGATGAATCCAGCTCATCACATGCCAGCGAGATTGCAATCGGATACAGCGCAAAAGAAGACATACCCAGTAGCGCCAAACCCACCACCATAATACTGTAACCGGGAATCAGGCTCATCAGTCCGGTTGCAAAAATACCTAACAGACAGGCCGCTGCCATCAGCAGGGTTTTACTCATCTTACAGGATAACGCGCTGACCACAGGCTGAATGGCCATGCCACCCAGAACGGTCGAAGCCATTAAGCCACCGATTTGCTCAGCGGTCAGGTTTTGCATCTGCAGCGAAATGGGCAAAAGGCCATAGACCGAGCTCATGACAATACCTGAGACGAAACAACCCAGTACCGCAGGTTTGCTCAATGCAAAAATCTGGCGGGCAGACAGGCTGATGTGTTGTTCGCAAGCCGGTTGTGATTGCTTGCATGCCAGCGCGGGTATTGTCGCCAGCGCGATCAAAGCCAGAATACTGACAAAAGGCAGCAATCCTTCCACACCAATGAAGCCAATGCCAAATTGCCCCAGAGTACCGCCACCGTACAGGGCTGTCATGTATAAACCCAGACGCTTGGCTCGTTCTTTTTTGTTATCGCCAATCAGTAGCCAGGACTCAACGACCACAAAGATGCCTGCCACAGCGATACCGGCCACAAAGCGTGCCATCAGCCAGGTCAGTTGCTCTGGTACTATCGGCATAATGACAATAGTGACTGCCAGCAGTGCCAGAAAACTGACAAAGGCAATTCTGTGCCCGACACGAGCCACCACTTTTTCGACCAGCAGTGCGCCAATCAGCAAGCCTAAATAAAACGTACTGGCCAGCCAACTGGCCAGAGAAGCAGGCAGAGCAAAAAAACTTAACGTCAGTGGGATCAGGCTCATTAGATAACCTGATGCAATAGCAAAAATCGCCAGGCCGGCAACCGGTACAAAAATACCGCCGGACTGACGCGTAGCAGTGATATGACTCACTACACTAATCTCCAAATTAAAGGGTGCAGGCCTTGCAGGGGAGCCGTTTGGGTCAACAGCTTTGGGTGGACCTGCGCAAAGACGTTACAGGCGGCGCCTGTGTATATTGCGCAGAATATGGACTGAAAAACGATGAAGGTAAAATGAGAAAAAGTAATATCCAGAGTCGGTTTTTCTCACACATATTATATGGAAAAATGGCTATTTAGAGCTGTTAGTGTTTAATCTGGTTAAATCTGTGTTAACCATAATATTAATTGTTATTATTCAAATGTTTATGATTGATAAAAATAGAGATTAGCCAATTATTTAGATGTGTAAATATTTGTTGTCTATCAAATAGTTGTGGTTAACTTTTAACCAGTCATGGGCTGGCAGCATAAAATAATTTCTTTTTTGTTTAATTGTCAGCATTAGTCTCGTGAAAAGAGGCCCGGTAGCTCTTTTTGGTGCAAAGATTCACTTATCCAGTGCAAATTTTTATGGTTGTTTTTGGTTAACAAGCGGAAGGGATTACATCAACTGATTATAAATCAATGGGTTGCAAAGTTGGCACGATGTGTGCATTGTTATAGTCAGGCTGTGGTGGTGAAAACTTGTAATCTTGCAGGTCACTGATTACAAGCGATCTCCAAGCCACTGCAGACTACTGAGTGTAGGTACATTTTGTCGATGATTGACTGTGGTGCTGTTCCGCGTAGCGGGGGAACAGCACCTTTTTTTATGCGGCGTTTATCGCTTGTTTCTCAGATAGCGTTTACGTCTTTCTTCTTTGTTCTTGGCTTTATCGGCCGCTTTACGTTCATTGTCCAGAGCGACATCAATCAATTCCTGAGTGATCATCTCAGGCCGTTCCATGGTGATTTGTCCCAGTGTGCCATTGCGCAGCTCATTGATCAGAATCTCGGACGCTTTGTGTAAATCCACTTTACCGCCTGAACGCAAGCAGCCGCGTTTACGGCCAATGGCTTCCATCAGCTCAATTTCAGAGTCGGGTAATTCATCTTCCAGCTCGTAACGCTTCTGCAAAAGGCTCGGGTAGGCGTCTTTCAAATATTCCACCGTAAAGAAAGCCACATCAATATAGTCCATGGCGGTATCTTTTACGGCACCGGTAGCAGCCAGACGGAAACCACTGTGCGGGTTTTCTACTTTTGGCCACAAAATACCCGGAGTGTCAGACAGCACAATGCCGTTTTGCAGATTAATGCGCTGCTGCTGACGGGTAACGGCTGGCTGGTTTCCTGTAATGGCAACCGATCGGCCCGCGAGGGTATTGATGATGGTCGATTTACCGACATTGGGAATACCCATGATCATGGTGCGAATGTTTTTGCCCATTTCTTCACGGTTGGGCGCCAGCTTACGGCACAGCTCCAGAATCTTGTGAACTTCATTCTGGTTTTCTGTGGTGATCGCCATGGCTTTCACATTGTGCTCTTTCTCCAGATGCGCAATCCACAGCTCTGTCATTTCCGGATCGGCAAGATCGCGTTTGTTCAGCACCTTAATAACCGGTTTATCGCCACGCAAAGACGCAATCAGCGGGTTTTCGCTGCTGAAAGGGATGCGGGCATCAAGCACTTCAATAATGACGTCGACTTTTGGAATGGCTTCTTCAATTTCTTTACGGGCTTTGTGCATGTGGCCCGGAAACCATTGGATAGTTGTGCTAGACATTAGAAAATTTGACCTTATTTGTGTTTCTTGGTGGAAATCCAACACCCGCTTGTCTGAGTCAGGCCAAAAGCCCGGATGTTGTTTTAGACTGATTGGTCTGCAACCCTCATGATTGCAGTTCACAAAGTCGTGTTGTTTTTTGTGATCTTAACACTATAACGCCCGCACGTGGTAGGCAGGCGGGAGCGCAACAAAGGGATATAGAGGTTGCATTGCCTGAAATCCTGGTTTTTTATCCAACATTTTACTTGAGCGCCGTCACACTCGGACTTATAGTGCGTTGTTGGTTATTGAGTTGGCATCTTATGTCCTGGCATATCATTCGCATGTTTTGGTTATCGTTTTTTGCGCTGTTCTTCTCTGCGCAGGCGATGGCGTGCCTGGATGATCAAGGCGCAGGGGCGACGGTTAAACACCGAGTTGTTGCAGAATCCCGCCTGATTGATGCCGTTCTCAGCGAACCTGCTTCCTGCCATAAAAAATCTTCGGATTCAGCACCGGCCACCCAATCACAGCATTCGGGCTCTGCGGTCGCTATTCTTCATTCGGTCCGCTGGCACATCTCGCAGCGATACAATGTTCATGACGGTGACCCGGATCGTCTTGATCTGGCTCCGCCTTGGTATCCGGTCAGCGACACCCGTCTGACGCAGCGTTTTGTTCAGCCGCCAGGATACCTGGCTTATCAGGATTTTCGCCCTTCTTATCGTCTTTCCGGCTGGAAAGAAACCAACGCCATGTATGTGGCACTCAACAGCCTCTACTTCATCTGATTATCCCTCGTCATTGAGTGACATTGTCACATTTATTGTTTTTTAACTCGGCACATCGCTGAGGGGATATTGATGAAGAAAAATCATTCGAGAGCATCCGTTCGGGTGTTGAATCACTATGCTGCCTGGAAGTATCTGGTCCTGGTGGTCACTCTGGTGATACTGGCATTGAGTGCCATTCCAACCTGGTACGGCGAGCAGCCGTCTATTCAGATCCAGTCAGCCAACGTCGACAGTGAGCTGAATCATGTGGTCAGCGTGAACCGATACCTGAAACAGCAGGGGATTGAGGCGCAGGAAATTACGCAGCAAAACAACCAGATGACCATCGTTTTTGATAACGAAGCGGATCAGTCTCAGGCTCGTGAAGCGCTGGATAAGCGGGTGCAAGAAGGCGATAGCATCACCTATTCATACGTCTCCGTGGCACCTGAGTGGTTCGGAAAAATGGGTTTCAGCCCGATTCAGCTCGGCCTGGACTTACGTGGTGGCGTGCAGTTTCTGCTGAATGTGGATATTGATACCGCGTTTCAGGAACAGCGCACCGCGATTATGGATGATGTGACAGAGATGCTGCGCAATGAGCATCTGCGCGGGGTACGCATCAGACAGCATGATACGGATGGTTTCAGCGTTGAAACCAAAGCAGAGACTAAAGACGCCACTGTGCTGAACCTGATCAGCCAGTATGTGAAACAGCATTATCCGGGCTGGGATGTCAAACGGGGTTCAGACAGCCTGACCGTAATGCCGACTAAACAAAACAAGCTTGATTTCCAGTCGGCGACGCTGCAGCAGAACCTGAAGATCATGCGTGATCGTATTGAAGAGCTGGGTATTACCGAAGCGTTAGTTCAGCGCCAGGGCGAGCACAGCATCCGTATTGAGCTGCCGGGTGTGCAAGATCCGTCGCAGGCCAAAAATGTAATTGGTGCCACCGCCAGTCTGGCATTTTATGAAGTGAAATCGGGTTCTGAAGCAGGCTCCGCTGATGTGATCAGGCTGAAAGATAACAGTGGCCGCACTGTGATTCTGAATAAACGTCCGGTACTGAGCGGCGAGCACATTGTCAATGCACGGGCAGGTATGGATCAGGTGGGGTTCTCGGAAGTGAACATTTCGCTCGATCATGCCGGTGGCAAGATTATGAGCGACTTTTCGGGCAAACATATCGGCAAACCGATGGCGACCGTCTACCGCGAATACAAAACCAATGCCCGGGGTGATACCGAGCGCAGCGAGCGCGTCATCAGTGTTGCTACCATTCAGGCGCAGTTGGGTAACCAGTTCCGTATTACCGGAGCGGGCTCCCCGGATGAAGCGCAGCAACTTGCCTTGCTGTTACGTGCTGGCTCGCTGACGGCGCCGGTGACTATCGTTGAAGAACGCACTATAGGCGCATCGCTGGGTGCGGAAAACATAGAAAACGGCTTTTCCGCATTGGCACTGGGTATGGCACTGACGCTGACCTTCATGGCCTTGTGGTATCGCCGACTTGGCTGGGTGGCCAATGTCGCGCTGATGGCAAACATGGTGTGCCTGCTGGGCCTCATTGCATTGCTGCCGGGTGCTGTGCTGACTCTGCCGGGGATCGCCGGGCTGGTACTGACCGTAGGTATGGCGGTGGATACTAACGTACTGATCTTCGAGAGAATCAAAGACAAACTGGCCGAAGGCCGGAGCTTTGCTCAGGCTATCGACCTGGGTTTCAGCAGCGCATTCAGTACGATACTGGATGCCAACATCACGACTATGATTACCGCATTGATCCTGTACTCCATCGGAAACGGGCCCATTCAGGGCTTTGCGCTGACCTTAGGGCTGGGACTGCTGACCAGCATGTTTACCGGCGTGTTTGCTTCACGGGCACTGATTAATCTGATTTGGGGACGCGACAACCGTCGTGATGTGAGGGTGTAAAGATGGCTAGTTATTTGAAATCCCGGATTCGGAATATCCGTTACATCACCAGTATTGTGTCTAT
>NZ_JASJOJ010000054.1:0-28183 GCF_038519165.1 Photobacterium sp. SP02 | reverse complement strand
TATCTCAGCCCTGAGAATTTTGAATTGAAGAACAGTGCTTAGCTAAGTGTCCAGAGTTAGTGGATCAGATCAGTTTTAGCTTTACCCGGTTTCACCGTCACGGTTGAGCCGCTATCGTGATCATGGCCGGTTGTCATGTTGCGCATCATTTCCCTGTGTTTGAGCTGTTCTGCCATTGAGCCAATGGAGAACTCGTGGTCGATTTTGCCTGTGTTCATCACCACGAACTGCACCACATCGTTGGCTTCGATCTGCACGTCTTTCTTGAAGCGGATCTTCATGTCATCGGAGAGAATAACGTGAACCACTTTGTCGGGTTTGGCCCCTTTGGCGGGCATACCGACAGCAGACATGCCTTCCATGTTCATGCCCTCCATTTTCATCCCTGAATGATCCATTTTACTGTGATCCATTTTCGAATAATCCATTGAGCCGTGGCCCATCTCATCCGCAAGGACAGGCATCGAGGCCAGTGTGATGATCAGGGCGAGTACTGTTTTTTTCATCTGTATTTCCTTTGTGTTCAGCAAAATTATTCTGATGTGTTTACCTTGTGCCCTCCTCCCGTCAGGCAGGAGAAAGGCAAAGATAATTAACGGTTTGATGTCACTTCGCGCTGCTTCCACAGCTTGAAAATGGCCGGCAACACCAGCAAGGTGAGAAGCAAGGCTGACGCCATGCCGCCAATCATAGGTGCGGCAATACGCTGCATGACTTCCGATCCTGTGCCCGAGCCGTACATAATGGGAATCAAGCCAATGATGACTGTTAAAACTGTCATCATCACAGGGCGGACACGCAGCCCGGCCCCTTCCCGGATAGCGTCGGTCAGATCCTGTGGCTGCAGGTGATTCTGCTGCTCTTCTGCCTGTAATTTGCGCCAGTGCCAGGCCTGATTGAGATACACCAGCATGATGACACCAATCTCGACCGCCACGCCTGCCAATGCGATAAACCCGACGCCTACCGCAATCGAGAAGTTGTATTGCAGGAGATACATCAGCCAGACGCCGCCCACCATTGCCAGCGGCAGGGTGGCCATAATGACCAGCACTTCCCCTACCCGCCGGAAGCTGAAATACAGCAGCAGCATAATGATCATCAGCGTGACAGGCGTGACCACACTGAGTTTTGCCTTAGCCCGTTCCATGTATTCATACTGCCCGGACCAGGTCAGTGAATAACCGGCTGGCAGCGACAGTTCGCGGGCCACAATCTCTCTGGCTTCGGCAACGTAAGAGCCCAGATCACGATCTTCAATATCCACAAACACCCAGCCGTTGGGGCGGGCATTTTCTGTTTTGATCATCGGCGGCCCGTCTTCGTAGCGAATATCGGCCACATCGGCAAGGGCAATCCGGGCGCCGTTAGGTGTGACCAGTGGCAGATTCTGCAGTTTCACCACGGAATCCCGATAGTCCTGCGGGTAGCGGACATTGATCGGATAACGCTCCAGCCCTTCAATGGTTTCACCGACGTTTACACCACCAATTGCAGAGGCAATCACCTGCTGAACGTCCTGGATGTTCAATCCGTAACGCGCGGCCTGGCGGCGCTTGATATCAATGGTGACATAGCGCCCGCCGGCAACCCGCTCGGCATAGACAGAAGCCGTGCCCGTAATCGCGTTCAGGATAGGCTCAATCTGCGCGCCGATGGTTTCTATTGTTTTCAGATCCGGCCCGGCAATTTTGATCCCTATCGGGGTTTTGATCCCCGTTGCCAGCATATCGATGCGGGTTTTTATCGGCATCACCCAAGCATTAGTCAGGCCGGGAAACTGCACCAGATCGTCAAAGGTTTTGCGCAGCGATTCCGTCGTCACACCCTCGCGCCACTGATCGCGCGGTTTGAGCTGAATCACAGTTTCTATCATGGTCAGCGGCGCCGGGTCGGTCGCGGTTTCTGCCCGGCCAATCTTGCCCCACACGGTTTCCACTTCCGGCACGGTTTTGATCAGCTTGTTGGTTTGCTGCAGCAGCTCACGCGCCTTGCCAACTGAAATACCAGGATAGGTGGTTGGCATGTACATCAGATCGCCCTCGTCCAGCGGCGGAATGAACTCACTGCCCATTCTGGCGGCCGGGTAGTAAGCCGATGCCAGCAGTGCCAGTGCCACTACAATCACGGCTTTAGGATAAGCCAGACTGAGATTCAGCAACGGCCGGTACAGGGCCACCAGCCCGCGGTTGGCCGGGTTTTTGTGCTCAGGCAACACCTTACCGCGAATAAAGTAGCCCATCAGAACCGGAACCAGCGTGATCGCCAGTCCGGCGGCTGCGGCCATGGCATAGGTTTTGGTGTAAGCCAGCGGCGAGAACATCTTGCCTTCCTGGCCTTCCAGCGCGAACACAGGCACGAAGCTCAGGGTGATGATCAGCAAGGAGAAAAACAAAGGCGCACCGACTTCTTCTGCCGCTTTGCCGATCACCTGCCAGCGGTTCTGATCTGTCAGCGGTGTGCGCTCGATGTGCTTGTGCACATTTTCAATCATCACAATCGCGCCATCGACCATCGCCCCGATAGCAATCGCAATTCCGCCGAGCGACATGATATTGGCGTTGATCCCCTGCCAGTGCATGACGACAAAGGCCGCTAAAATACCGACCGGCAGACTGATAGCTATCACCAGTGAGGAGCGGATGTGGAACAGGAAGATGGCGCAAACAACCGCCACCACGATGAACTCTTCCGCCAGTTTCTGCCACAGATTCTCAACCGCGGCGTTAATCAGGGTTGAACGGTCATAAGTGGGCACTATCTCGACACCGTCCGGCAAGCTGCGCTGCAGTGCTGCCAGTTTGGCTTTCACCGCCTCAATCACCTGACTGGCGTTCTCGCCATAGCGCATCACAATCACGCCGCCTACCGCTTCACCTTCGCCGTTCAGCTCTGAAATGCCGCGTCGCATCTGCGGACCAATGTTGATATCGGCGATATCTCCCAGCAGCAAGGGGGTGCCTTTGGCTGTGGTTTTCAGGGGCAACGCTTTCAGATCGTCAACGCCGGTCAGGTAGCCGGTTGTTCTGACCATGAGCTCGGCTTCGGCCACTTCGATAACCGATGCGCCAACTTCCTGATTACCACGCTGAATGGCGTTATTGACCTGCTGGAGCGTTAAATCATAAGCGCGCAGCTTGGCTGGATCTATCTGCACCTGATACTGCTTCACCATGCCGCCGACTGTGGCCACTTCCGACACCCCGTTGACGGTTTGCAGTTCATACTTCAAAAACCAGTCTTGCAGACTGCGCAGCTCAGCCAGATCGTGCTGGCCGGTTTTATCCTGCAGCACATAACTGTATACCCAGCCCACGCCGGTCGCATCCGGACCCAGGGTCGGTTTCGCGTTCGCCGGCAGCTTAGGCGCAACTTGGCTGAGGTATTCCAGTACCCGGGAACGCGCCCAGTACATGTCGGTATCATCGTTGAAAATGATATAAACGTACGAATCACCAAAGAAGGAATAACCGCGAACCGTATCGGCACCTGGCACCGCCAGCATGGCGGTAGTCAGCGGATACGTCACCTGATCTTCCACCACTTGCGGTGCCTGTCCCGGGTAGCTGGTTTTGATGATCACCTGTACATCGGATAAATCCGGCAGTGCATCGACCGGGGTATTTTTAACGCTGTACAGTCCCGCCAGCGTCAGGAACAGAGCCGCTAT
This sequence comes from Photobacterium sp. SP02, assembly GCF_038519165.1. Classification (NCBI taxonomy): domain Bacteria; kingdom Pseudomonadati; phylum Pseudomonadota; class Gammaproteobacteria; order Vibrionales; family Vibrionaceae; genus Photobacterium; species Photobacterium sp. SP02. Next base: position 24,513 of record NZ_JASJOJ010000054.1, on the reverse strand, counting down.
CAGCACCAGAAACCGGTTGTGCAGTGACCAGCGAATAATGGCTGCTATCATTGCTCACCCCCGGCAACATCGAGTGCTTTCAGGCTGTACTCACTGCCGTGACGACTGATCAGAAAGCGGACGGTCTGTCCTTCTGTGAACGCAGACAGATCGATACTGTCATCCACAGTGAAGTTCATTTCACCTGGCTGCCATTGCCATTCGGGCACAGCTGAATGTGACAGGGTTATCATGCCGAACTCTGCCATCAGCATGGTAATATTGCCTCTGACCCAGATTTCCTGGGCTGCAGCTTGATCCTTGACCTTGAAATCCACCACCTGATACTGGCCGGATTCTAACTTGGCAATTTCGAACTCCAGTGTCTGTCCTGTCTTCAGCGGCGCCATTTCCAGGCTATCAGCCAGAGTGAAATTCATCACCATGCCCGGCCAGTCCCATTCCGGTACAGGCTGATGGTTTATCGTCAGCATCTTGTGATCGGCCATCACCTCAGTGATTTCACCGGTTGCCCAGACTGTGGCTTGTTCAGGTTCAACACCGTTAATGCGTGCCAGATCTGCCGACTGACTGGATTCTGAGTCCAGCAAGAAATGTGCAGAGGTCACGACGCGGTCTTGCAGGCTTAATCCTTGCAGAACTTCAATCTGTTCTGCCGCCTGGCGACCCACTTCTATCCGGGCAGAGCGATATTTCCCCTCACCTTCTGACAGCACCACGCGCGTCATGCCGCCGGAGCGAATCACGGCAGAGGCCGGAATCGTCATCACCGCTTTGTCTGTCTCGGGCTCCAGCACGATGTTGGCAAACATATTGGGTTTGAGTTCGCCCGCCGCATTGTTGAAATTCAGCCGCATCCGCAGAGTACGGGTGGCGGGGTCAAGAATGGGGTAGACATAATCCACACGCCCCTGCCACGCTTTGCCCGGCAGGGCATCCAGCGTCATGGTGGCTTTACTGCCAGTTGTTATCCAATGCGCCTGGCGTTCAAACACCTCGGCATCGACCCAGACAGTATTCAAGGGCCCTGCACTGATCACCGACTGCGCCGGTGACAGATACGCCCCTTCACGGACATTCAGGCTGGCGATCACCCCGTCTGCCGGGGCCTTCACTTTCACTGTCTGGACCGCTTTGTCGCTTCTGGCGATGGCCTGAATTTGTGCCTTATCAACTCCCAGCGACACCAAGCGCTCATAGGCGCCTTCAATCAGGCCATCACGTTTAGTGCGGTATGCATTCAATAGCTCTTCCTGGGCTTTGACCAGTTCCGGTGAATACAGGGTGAAGAGTACATCTCCTTGCTTCACCTGCTCACCAACCGCATTGATGTAAAGGTTCTCCACCCAGCCGCTGACACGCACGTTGCTTTGCCACAAGTGCCTTTCATCGAAAGCGACATACCCGACGGTTTCAATTCTGGGCGTCAGTGGCTGAACAGACACCGCGGCCGTTTTCACGCCGAGGTTGTTTTCCACCGCCGGATCAATACGCACCGTGCCCGGTTTACTTTTCGGACCGCCTTGGTCTTCTTCATAAACCGGGATCAAATCCATCCCCATCGGCGACTTTCCCGGCTGATCCCGCCGGTAGTTGGGATCCATAGGCGCTACCCAGTACAGCGGGGCTTTAGGGGTATTCGCTGATGCGTCGCTGCTATTGGCTGACAGAGCCTGGCTGCTGAGGTACTGACTGCCCACATAGCCGATTGCGCTGCCAATGAGCAGCGCCAGCACAGTGATTGTGATTGTTTTCATTATTATTTTCCTTGGTCTGTCAGTGATGGGGCGAGAGTTTGCAAGGCTTGACCACCCAGCAAAAATGCCAGCGTACTGCTGGTCTGGCTGAGATCGGCCGTCAAACGTGCCAGTTCCAGCTCGAGTGCCAGCTCATCGCTGGCCGCATTGACCACATCACTGAACTGCGCAGTGTTATTCTGATAGCCGCGTTCCACGGCTTGGGTCCTTTCTTTCGCCTGTGGCAGCAAGCTGTTCTGATAGCGCTCCAACCGCTCGGTCTGGCTCTGTCTGTCGGCCAGCAAGGCATTGACCCGGGCGTTCATCTGAGCCAGGAGCAGGTCTTTCTGAGATTTGGCTGCGCCAACCTGATAATGCGCAGCAGCGCGGTTTCTGTCCTGCCGGTTGTCCGTAAACAGCGGGAGATCCACCGTCAGATAAGCACTGAGCAGATCCGAAGCCGGTTCGCCTCGCATGTTATTGGCCTGCCGGTAGCCGTACATGACTTCCACGGCAAACTGAGGCTTGTAAGCTTCGCCAGCGATATCTGCCTGAGTCTGACTGGCTGAAATCGCCGCTTCAGTCATTGCCACCATGGGGTGCTGAGCCAGCAAAGTGTAAAACTGACTCGTGCCATTGTGCGACTTCAGCACAGCGTCCAGCGCTGCCCTGTCAAGTTGATAACCGGCAGCCAGTGAAGCATTCGCCGACAACCAGTCTGCCCCCAGCCATTCGGACATCTGCGACATCAATTTACGCTGGCTCTGCCGGTTGGCCTGAAGTTTATCGTCCAGCCGGCTCACCTGAAGCTGAGCCTGAAGCAGATCCTGGGCTTCACTTTTGCCAATTGCGTAATTGGTCTGGATAAAACCGGCCATTTCCGACATCAGGCGCTGATTTTCCCTTAACACGCGTTCGGCATATTGCTGATAGCCCAATTCAAGCCACAGTTGGGTAATGCTGTTGGCGACCTCCCTTTGCCGGGCCTGAATTTGCCAGTCCACGCCTTCCGCTTGCTGGCGCACTTTTCTGGCCTGCAGTTCAAGCGTGTCTCCACGCTCGAACTGCTGCATCAGCCCGACAGAAATATTGGTCATGGGATCGTCATCAAACTGAAAGCTGTCCACAGGCAAGCCGCCGACACCGACTTTCAGTTTGGGATCCATTTGAGTGGCACTGGCGACGGCCGTTTCACGTAGCGCACTGGACTGCGCCGCGAGCTGCGCCTGACTGGCGTCATTGCGTACAGCCAGCGCGATCAAGGTTTGTAACGATGCTGGCTGAACTTCCTTGTGGGCGGAAATGTCCAGCGTCTCTGCTGCCCAGACCGGAAACTGCCATACCGGGTACAGCCAGGCGGCACTGAGACTCAGCGCCAAAGCATGCATATGTTTTTTCACCATAACATCCATTCTGTTTGCTGCCGGAAAGCGGCAGAAAAACGATACTCACCGTCCGTTCGCGGTGAGACAACTTACGAAGAATGGATTCAGGTGATGGGAGGACGGTAAAGGGACTGAGAAGTGTAAACCACAGAAACAACGCTCTCTGCTGGTCTCAAAGCTAGCTGACTATTAAGAGAAAAAGGCTGATGCTGAACGGGCAGCACAAAGGCTGTACTACAAGTTGCGGTACAACAGGTGTGAGCCATGGTCATATCATGTTCACAACCGGGTGGCTGCTGCGCGCTGTGTTCTGAGTGCTCATTGTCAGCCGTGTGAGACATTCCGGCACAGTGATGTTCAGCCGGCATCATGCTGTCACTTATCATACTGAAGGTCATTAAAGGCGTGCTATTGACCACACCCGATACTATCAGTACCAGTGTAGTCAATAAGGTTAACCAGATTGTCCGACGTGATTTCCGACGCATAACCAGCCTATGAATATCTCAACGCCTACAGCCTAAAGCTTTCCCTTAGGGGAAGGTCAATACTGATGGACTCCTCTAATAAAAAAATGATACCTGTGACAAAAAAAGTCAATCACGCCACACGGCTACTATGCCCTTTTTTCGCACATTCTTACCCTTGCAACAAAGACCGCGCCAGCCTGGTCATACTAAAGAGAGTGTTGCTACCGGATTTCAACTGATGCGCAGATGGTCGGTTCCTACCTGGATACTTGTCGCTACAGGGCTGTTGCTCAATATCGTCTCGGCCTTGATGACCAACTTTTATATCGACGGTGCCACGGTTGATGCCAACCAGCTCGTCCAGCAGCAAAACAATAATGAAAAGCTCATCAGCCTCACCTGGCAGCAGATTGAAGGGATAGAACGAAAGCGGGAGTTAGTGCTGAACTTAGTGTCGCTCAGTGAGCTAAGCGGCGCGCCACTGCCCGCCCCGGTTCAGCAGGAAATACAAGATCAACTGGCGCCCTTGCACAGTGCGACATTTGCCGGGCTGACAACAGACAAGCTGACAGGGCTAATGGCGGCCTTCAATACCGAGCAGGAACTGCTCAGAGAAAAGATCAATCAGCTCTTTATCGATAACCTTTCGCTGGCCGATAAGCACACCCGCCTGATGGCGCACATCTCCGGTTTGAGAAACCTCGCGCTATTTCTGCAGATCATCGGGCTGGCGCTGATTTTAGCCAGAGATCTCAGCCGTCGGCAGGATCTGTCCCGATAGCATAAAGCCTGCCCGCCGAAGAGGCAGACAGGCTTTACGATCAATCAGCTTCAGCTTAACCAGAGCCTCAGCTCAACCAAAGCCTTGCCAGCAAGCCCGGCGGTGTGGTGATACCGCTGGTGATAAAGGTGACCTTACCATCGCGGACAATGAACACAGTCGGCGTAAACGCCACACCCCATTCACGACCCAGCACATTTTTTTCGTCATTCACGTTCTGAAAATCCAGCCCTTTGTTGGCAAAATACTGCTGCAGCTTTTGATCAGAACCGGACGTCAAAGAAATCCCGACCGTTGGATAATACTGACTCAGCCAGTTGACACTCGGGGTGACAAAGCGGCACACCCCGCACCAGGTTGCCCAAAAATACACAATCACAGGCTGCTCTTTACTGAGCGCCGCAATATCAACCGGCTCACCCTGTATATCAGGCGCTGTCAGGGTAAAAGGCGTGTCATCTGGCACAGACTGACTTCGCCAGAGATCAACCCCCACTGAAACCACAGTCAGCAGCACAGTGAAAAAGAGAATTTCTCTCAGCCACTTTTTCCACTTCCCTGCGCGCCTTTTGTGTTGTTCACTCATTGGCTTATCCTCCCTGAGCCTGTTGAATAGCAAGCATCACATCCTCGCTGGTGTAAATCACAGGTAACGCGATACCCTGAGGGGCACCCGGTCCGTAAACAATATTAAATGGCACACCGAACCGGCCATTGGCCTGCAAATAGGCGGTCACTGCATCGTTAGGAATTGTCCAGTCTCCCTGCATGCGCACCAGACCGGATTGCTGAATCGCGTCATAAACCGGTTGCTGCAGCAGTACGCGGACCTTGTTGGCTTTACAGGTGATGCACCAGTCTGCGGTCACATCCACAAACACGGTTTTCCCCTGCGCAACCTGCTTACTGATGTCAGCAGCAAACAGCGGCTGCCAGCTTGGCTCCGGCGGTAAAGGTGTCGCCCACTTTTCAGCCGTCAGACTGGCTGTAAGCAGGACAACCGCGCTGAGCAGCAGAAACACACTGCCCAGCACGCCCACAGGCTTGCCGCCGAACACTTTGACGGAACGCCAGATAATCAGACTCACGCCCGCAATACCCGCCAGCCACAGCGACCAGATTGGCCAATGTGGGGCCAGCAGCGTCAGCAGCCATAGTGTTGTCGCCAGCATCATGATCCCGAACAGGACTTTCATTTTGCCCATCCAGACACCCGGCTTAGGTAACCATCGCACCATAAACGGGAACAGCGCAATCGCTATCCAGGGCAGTGCCATTCCCAGCCCCAGACCGGTAAAGATCACGGCCAGGTTGCCGACACTGCCCGCCAGGGCAAAGGCGACCGCCGTACCGAGAAACGGCGCAGAACAGGGCGTGGCAAGGAAAGTGGCAAACATGCCTTGCGCATAATGCCCGGCATAGCCTTTGCCGCCTTGGGTGCCCAGCCAGGTACTGATGCCCGACGGCAGGCTGATGGTGAACAGCCCCAGCATATTGGCACCAAACATGAAGGTCACCAGTACCATCACGGCCAGAAAGGCCCCGTTCTGGAACTGTATCCCCCAGCCGATAGCCTGTCCGGACAGCTTCAGCGCCACCAGTGCCAGTGCAATCAGCCAGAATGCGCTGATGATCCCACCGGCTGAGGCCAGAAACTGCAGGCGGATCTGCTGCTTTTCCTGCTTCTCGGCCGTCAGCACGGTAGAGAGTTTCATGCCCAGCACCGGCAGCACGCACGGCATGATATTGAGGATCAGTCCGCCCAGCAGCGCAAGGCCGAACATGACCAGTAGGCTATGACCTGCCTGAGCGGTAACGATACCGCTTTGCACCTGTAGGCTGTGTTCAGACAACACCGCATCGTCTGTCACAGTCACAGTAAGCGATTGCTGGGCGAGATCCGGCTGACCGAACCAGCTCGACACGCCTATCTGCACCGTCAGGGTTTCCCCCTCAATGCTGATGTCCGGACGTGAGAAATGGCTGTCTTTAACGGCGTCGGCATCACCATCAATAAACAGATCAGGTTTGACCCAGCCCTGCTCGTTGCTCAACACCAGTTGCAGTTTGCTTTGCTCTGCATCCCAGATCGCTGATTTGATCTCAGCCAGCGAAGAGGATTGCGGCACAGTGCTTAACGCTTGTGCATAGCGGCGCATGTCAGTCTCTGACGGCGTCAGCTCTGAGGGAATAAAAGATAAATCAATCGGATAGTCGGTGATTACACAGACCGTTGAGCACGAAGACAGGCTGAGAGTGGCCAGCAGAATCACAGGCTGAGAAAAATCCTCCACCCTGATGGTCATCGGAAAAATAACATCCTCAGCATAGCCTATGGTTTCCACACCGAGTACGTCATACCGCTGCGGTACAGGCCACTGCCAGTCCAGTTCGGCAATATTCGCAGAATCCTGCCAGTTGATGCTGGGTGCCACGCCCCCTTCACCGGGAGAGCGCCAGTAGGTTTTCCAGCCTGGCTGCAAGCGCACTTCCAGATAACCGGCTACAGTGCCATTCACAGCATCTGTCTGTCCGGTTAGCACAAAGCGGGTTTCAACCGGCGGATGATTGGGGTCGCTCAACCAGCCCGTACTGACAGGTGAGGCCTGGGCCACAGACATCAACAACAGGCACAGCCATAGCCAGCCGCTTGCCAGCCATTTGATGGTCAATCTTTGATTTTTTTGCATTGTTTTTCCTAAGTAATAAACACACAGACTTTTTTGGCATCACGCCAGAGGGGCTGTGTGTTATTCCCGGAAAATACACAGTGTGAGGTGAATGCGTCTTTTCGGAACTTTAGGCTCACGAGACAGGGGCGGAGAAAGGCAGCCCGCACCGAGCAGGCCTGCAAGCAACAGTGTCAGTAGCAGAATGGGGATCAGAAAGAGCGTATCAAGCTGCTGATATTTCAGCTGTAGCAGTTGTTCCGACAAATCACACTCAGAGGAATCTGCCGACGCTTGAGGCTCAGCCCGTTCACTGGCAGAGAAGATTTGCACGGCCTCAACAGGCTGATTCGGACAGAGCGCCAGCAGAGCCGTGTTTTTCGACAGACACACGAACACCACCCAGACCGTTAACAGTAACGCCCAGTGTGCTGAGGAATGTCGTCGGAAAAAATGCGGCATGATGGCTTGTCTGTCTCTTACTCTTAACCTGACCCGTAAAGCGCTGATGCAGCTGACTTAGATTTCAGCATCAGCCACAGGAAAATACCACGAAACAGCGGCAGGGTAACCCACAGAGTGTTACCAGGCATGTCCGGCTGCTGCTTACATCGCCATATGGCCCATTCCGCTTTCTTCTTTTGGGTTATTGCCGTATTCATTCGGGCCGGGCTGGCCCTCTCTGGCAAAGAAAAAGAGCAGAATAACGAAGCCCAAGACCGGGATCAGGCTCAGCAACATCCACCAGCCTGATTTGCCGATGTCATGCAGGCGCCGTACCCCTACCGCAACAGAAGGAATCAGTACCGCCAGCGAATATACACCGCCCAGTATGCCTGTCCCCTCGCCACTGCCAGGGGTATTGAGAAGATTGTCTACTATGCCCAGCGCCAGCGTAATGACCAGGTTGATCAAAAAGAAATACCAGTACTCCTGTCGCTGCGCGCGACCTGAGAACACCGCGTACTTTCTGAGTGCGTACAAATACCAGTTCATGCTCAATCCCTTGGGTTGGAGGCTGTCAGGTAAATTTCTGCAGGTGACCGGGGTCAGTTACACTCAAGTATAGAGTCAGATCACAAATTTATAGTTTTTCTCTTCTGATAATAAGGAAAGCGATAGGGTTCACACCCTGTTAACAGAAATACCGCTACGCACCAAAAGCTGAGATCAAGCGCAAAGTCTGTTTGCTGTTACGCGCTACACTCAAAGTATCTTCATGATTCATAAATAAAAGCATCAGACTCCTCAACTATTCGCCTACGAGCAAGGGCAACTATGACGGACAACTACCCGCAGCTGATCCAACAGCTTGGCACCCTACTTAATGCCGAGCAGATCATCACAGACGAAGCCAAGCGCCTCGCCTACGGCACCGATGCCAGCTTCTACCGCCTGATCCCAAAGATAGTGCTTCGTCTGCACAATCAGAATGAAGTCATTGAGGTTATTCGCGCCTGTGCTGAGCTGAGCATTCCCTACACCTACCGCGCAGCAGGCACCAGCCTGTCGGGACAGGCAGTCTCCGATTCGGTACTGATCACTCTGAGCGATCAGTGGCGAGGCCATCTCATCGAAGACAAGGGGCTGAAAATTACCCTGCAACCCGGTGTTATCGGCGCGGATGCTAACCGCTATCTGGCCCCTTACGGACGCAAGATCGGGCCGGATCCCGCTTCGATCAACACCTGTAAAATTGGCGGGATCGCGGCCAACAATGCCAGTGGTATGTGCTGCGGTACGGCGCAAAACTCTTATCGCACCGTAGACGGTATGACGGTTGTCCTGACCGATGGCACGGTGCTGAATACCCGCGATGAAAAGAGTAAAACCGCATTCCGCCACAGCCATGCCTCATTACTTAACGCGTTGTCAGAACTGAAAGAAGACGTCGACACTACCCCGGCACTGAAAGAAAAAATTCAGCATAAGTACCGGCTGAAAAACACCACAGGTTACGCGCTGAATGCGCTGACCGATTTCAGTGATCCGATTGATATTATTGAACACCTGATGATCGGCTCGGAAGGCACGCTGGGTTTTATCGCCGACATCACCTACAAGACGGTTATCGAGCACCCTCACAAAGCTTCTGCCTTGCTGGTATTCAGTAATATTGAGCACGCGAGCGAAGCAACGTCCATACTGGCCACCACCCCTGTCTCCGCCGTCGAAATGATGGACGGCCGCGCGATGCGATCCGTTGCCGATAAAGCCGGTATGCCTGATTTTATCGCCCATCTGGATCTGGAAGCCGCCGCCTTGCTGGTTGAAAGCCGGGCAGGTACGCACGACGAACTGCTCAGTCAGTGCGAGGCCATCATGGCCAGTTTGTCGGCATTTACCGTCATCGAATCTGTGCCCTTCACCTCTGAGCATGCCACTGTCAATACTCTGTGGGCGATCCGCAAAGGCATGTTCCCCGCCGTGGGGGCGGTACGGGAAACCGGCACCACTGTCATCATTGAAGATGTCGCTTTCCCCGTTGCGGATTTAGCTAAAGGCGTTCGTGATTTACAGGCTTTATTTGCGCAGTTCCGGTATCACGAAGCCATCATTTTCGGCCATGCGCTGGAAGGTAACCTGCACTTTGTGTTCACCCAGGGGTTTGATGCGCAGAGTGAGATCGACCGTTACGGCGCCTTTATGGATGCCGTCGCCGAGTTGGTGGCCGTCAAGTATCAGGGCTCGCTGAAAGCCGAACATGGCACCGGCCGCAACATGGCGCCTTACGTCGAACTGGAATGGGGCAAAGAAGGCTATCAGCTGATGCAGCGCATCAAGCGGCTGTTCGATCCGCAAGGACTGCTGAATCCCGGAGTGATCATCAATGACGATCCGCATGCCCATATTCGTCACCTGAAACCCATGCCTGCAGCCGACGATCTGGTGGATCGCTGCATTGAGTGCGGCTTTTGTGAACCTGTCTGTCCGTCGCGGACGCTGTCTTTATCCCCGCGCCAGCGCATTGTGTTATACCGCGAGCTACAGCATCGCCGTCGCAGCGGTCACACAGCTGGCGCAAAAGCGCTGGAATCTGTCTTTCAGTATCAGGGCATTGATACCTGTGCGGCCACAGGGCTGTGTGCCGAGCGCTGCCCGGTGGGCATTAACACAGGGGATCTGATCAAAAAACTGCGTACCGACAAGTATCAGCGCTTTGCGCCGATTGCGCGCTGGACCGCCGATCATTTCGCCACCACAACCCGCTTAGTGAAAACCGGTCTGGGTGTGGCGCAGTCTGCCCAGTCTCTGCTTGGTGAGCGCCGAATGACAGCGATCAGCAACACCGCCAGACGCTGGAGCCACAATCGCACACCGCAGTGGCTGCCAGAGTTGCCGACAATCAATCGTCATCAATTGGCAGAAAGCGGCAACAGTCCGGCACACGGCGAGAAAAAAGTGGTGTATCTGCCCACCTGTGCCAGCCGCACTATGGGCCAGCAGCCAGATAACCCCGACCAGCGCCCGCTGACAGAAGTGACAATGTCACTGATTGCAAAGGCAGGGTTTGATGTTGTTATCCCTCAGGAGGTAAACGATCTCTGCTGCGGTATGCCCTACGACAGCAAAGGGATGACAAAGCCTGCGGCGCAAAAAAGCCAGCAGCTGGAAGATGCGCTCTGGCAGGCCAGTGAACAGGGTAAATACCCGATTCTGATTGATGCCAGCCCTTGCGCCAAACGCAGTGTGGAAAGTTTCAGCCGACTGATGAATATTGTCGAGCCTGTTGGCCTGGTGCTGCATTATCTGCTGCCGCACCTGGAACTGAAACGTCAGCATGACACTGTGATGCTGCATATCACGTGCAGCAGCCGCAAAATGGGGCTAGACGATGACATGTTGGAACTGGCCAGAGCCTGTGTCAGCACTGTGATAGTGCCGGAGCACATTCAGTGCTGTGGCTGGGCGGGCGACAAAGGGTTTAGTGTCCCTGAACTTAATGCGGCCTCGCTGGAACCTTTGAAGGCTCAGGTTCCACCAGACTGCCGGCGTGGTTTCAGCAATAGCCGTACCTGCGAAATCGGCCTCTCGCACCACAGTGGCGTGCCTTATCAATCCATTTTGTATCTGGTGGATGAGGTTGCCCGTTAGTGCGCGCCCAATAGTGCACACCAATAGTGCACAAAGGGTGAATAAGCAATGAAGCAGTTACCAGTGACTCCGCTGATATCCGATACTGTTATCTCGCGCTCAGATCTCAGCATTAAGACAGAAAAAGCCAGCCGCTGACACTACTATAAATAGGCCTTTAGGTCTTACACAGTACGAAAAACCCGCCAGTAATTTTACTTGGCGGGTTTCTTATTTTTATTTACTTTCAATAGCTTGCGTTATTTTCGCATTTTTTTAGCTGGCCTTAATGCTGTAACCTTCACTCGCGTTAGCGACCTGAAAAAAGCTGACCTGCTCAACCACTTCCTGGCTGACACGGTGCATGTCATCGCTGCATTGTACCGTTTCAGAGGCAATAGATGAGGTCTTATCCGACAACGCTTGCACCGTATGAATATTCTGGCTGATATCAGCAGCCACCGCGCTCTGCTCTTCCGCTGCCGTCGCAATCTGCTGGGTCTGCTCATTGACCTGATTGATCATGTTCATGATGTCTGCCAGTAACTGATTGGTTTCAGACATCCTCGCTTCGGCCTGATCGGCCTCTGTGGTGCTGTCTGCCATCATGTCCACCGCGCTGCTACAGGCTTGTTGCAGCTGAGCCAGCATCTGCTCAATTTCATTGACAGAAGATTGTGAGCGCTGCGCCAGGCCGCGCACTTCATCGGCCACCACGGCGAAGCCACGTCCCTGCTCACCGGCACGGGCTGCTTCAATCGCCGCGTTCAGGGCCAGCAGGTTTGTCTGTTCGGCAATACCGCGTATCACTTCCAGAATACTTTCAATTTTGCGGGATTCGCCCTGCAGTTCATTAACCACGCCCGAGGTATCTTGCAGGGTGGCAACCAGCCGCTGAACCACAGACTGGGTGTGCTCAGAAGATTCAATGCCCCTTTCCGCCAGCTCCATCATCTGATCGGATGCTCTGGCTGAATCTGAGGTATTGACCGCAATACTCTTACTGGTTGTCGAGAGCTCTTCAATCGCCGTCACGGCCTGAATGGTATGCTCTGATACCTCACCCGCCGCAACCTGAATATTGTTATTGGCATCTTGTAAAATACGGCTGTTCTCGGTCACCAGTGTGCTGGAACGCACTATGCCTGCAACTGTACTGTTCAGACGGTTGACTGTGCTGTCAATCGCGCTGCTCAGCTGGGCCACTTCGTCTGTCCCTTTAACATTAGACAATACATCCAGATGACCGCTGGCCAGGGCTTCTGCCGTTGCCTTAACCCGGCTGATCCCACCAACCAGACCTCGCGCAATCCAGTGACTCAGCACAAAGGCAATCAGTACCGCCAGGATAATAGAGATATAAAAGACAGTATTGGCGGTTTTAATCGATTGCAAGGTATCCTGATTGGCCTGAATTGCCATCTGCGCGCTGGCCTGCTGGATTTTATCGAACTGCAGGTTGAGGGCTTCGTAGCTGTCAACAAAGGCTCTGAACACCGGATAAGGTGCCTGATGGTTGGGTGCTGACTCCATATCCGACACAAACTGATGGGTATTAGTCTGGTAGGTCGATAACTTTTGCTCAAAGTCCGCCAGCAGCTGAGGATCACCGTTGTAGTCTTGCTTCAGCTCTTTCACCAGTTCTGGGGTGATCGCACTGTTTTTATCGACAATCGCATTAAATTCAGGCACTTGTTCATACAAACCCAGCAGATACACCACCTGCAACCCCCGCACGTTACCGATAATATCGGCTTGCGCCTGGCGAATCTGGCTGATCAATTGCGATACTTTGTAGTTATGCTGGTAAAACTCACTGAAATTGCTGCCAATGCGGTCATTGGCTGATTTAATGAATAACATTGCAATCACGAACATCAGTGAGACTGCACCACCTAAAACCAGAATTTTATTGCGGATAGAGAAATGACTAAGCTGCATTGACGCGCCCCAAACAACGATTTGATGTGATTTTGTCCTCACTATTCACAAAAAGAAAAATAAAGGCAAATAAATGCCACAAGGGAATGACAGAATGCCACTCGAGCTCAAATTTTTGCATAAATAATACAAATATATTTAATTCTGACTTGCAAGTCAGCAAAAGCCCTGCCTGAAAAATTTCGTGCTCCGAAGAATAAATATTCACTGTTCAGGCAAAGAAAAAGCCGCAGCTTCTGCGGCTTCATTCGCTTGGGTTATGAGCTGAGATTCTGCCGTTTACGGCGACGTATCATGGCAATGCCGGCCAGCGCCGCCCCCAGAATGGCGACACTGGCAGGTTCTGGTACCGGTACTTCAGTCAGTGCAGAGATATTGGCCTGAATGAAGGCCTGATTGGTGCTTTGCTCAACGGTTTCAAACCGATCAGCAAATAGGCCGTTGACCAGAAAACCCTGAATGTTCACCGTATACTTGATGCCGTTAACGGTAGTGACATCCGTGAACTGCGAGGTGGATACCGTAATGATGTCCGCACAGCCGTTCACGTTCACCCCAACGCCATTCGCTTCCCCGTTCGCGCAGGGATCCGCACTATTGCTGGTCTCGTTATGGGTAAAGTTAAACACAAACTGCACATCAACCGGCGTTCCGCCGTCAATAGACACTGTCGTGCTCAGCTGCAAATCGACACTTTGCAGACTGGCCCCGGTGCTCAGAATGACATTATTTAAATGGGTAAAAGTCCCCAGCTGAAAATCATCGCTGGTGCCGGTATCTGTATCAAACGTGGTGTCGAAGCTGGCTGCAGAGGCAAAATCATAGCCGCTCTGCGGACCCGAAGACGGCGATGGCAGCCCCCAGCGTAACATAGGGTTATCCGTCGCATTGCCGATCGTCACTGGCTGGCCACTGCCAGAATCCGCCACGGCGTTAACCCAGGAACCCGTAAATGCGCCAAACTCCACAGTGACTAATGCGGCATTAACATGAGCACTGGCCAGCATCGCCAGGCTGAACATCGTTATTTTTGTCACAGGTTTCATTACACACCCCCAACCCAACTTTATTGTCGTTTTTGTGTTCGTGCAGGAGTGCTTCAAGTTCTGTGCCATCGCAGCCTGAACAAAAGACAGCGCAGTCAGCAAAGCCGGACATTTCAGAAAATTATCGCAATAAATCAAGGCTATAACGCTAATAAAGTTGTATGGGGATTTTTTGGCTAATGTTGCGTTTTTTTCAGACTTGCTTGCCCAGAACCCTTGACGCCTTGCTGTGTAAAAAAAGGTGACACCGGAATACCTGCCCCCTGAATCCACCATGGCAGAGCCGCGGCTCAAGTGAGAAATGCCTTCCATAATTCATCATGCAGTCAGGCATTGTTTATACCCTATGAGTATCATTGATGGCCTTTCATCAATCTAAGATTTCATATTTGCGCCGATTTTTGATGTATATCAGCCACTTAGTTTCATCTTCATAGAGTGTTCAATAAACTGCAACAAACCTGTCATAAAACTCTCCTAACCTGTGCCTCGTTCGTTAAACAACTGATTGGCAATTCCGCCAAATTCGAAAGGATATGGAAAAATGAAAGCAAAGGTTATCGGTGCTATCACACTGGCTGGCTCAATGATGTTTAACCCGGCTATGGCGGCTGAAACAATTTCTGTTGTGGGCTCTTCTTCTGTAACGCCATTGATGGAAGTATTCGGCGAGACTTACGCAAAATCCCACGATGTTGTGGTTGAGGTTCAGGGTCCTGGTTCTTCAGCCGGTATCCGTGCAGCACACGACGGTTCTTCTGATTTGGGTATGAGTTCACGTGATCTGAAAGCATCTGAGAAAGCCTCTGACATTCAGGAAGTTGTCATTGCCCGTGACGGTATCGCTGTTGTTATCCACAATTCAAACCCGGTAAATGACCTGAGCAAAGAGCAGGTTTCTCAAATTTATAAAGGCGAAATCACTAACTGGAAACAAGTCGGTGGTGAAGACAAGCCTATCGTTGTGGCTACCCGTGATACCGCCTCAGGTACCCGTGGTGCATTCGAAGACATCATGTCTCTGAAGCGTAAAGTCAACGGTAAAACCGTTACTGCTATCTCTCAGCGTGCACAGGTTGCCAGCGGTAACGGTCAGCTGAAAACTATGGTTGCCAGCAACCCGTTCTCTATCGGTTACATTTCTCTGAGCTCTGTAGACGACTCTGTGAAAGCGCTGTCAATTGAAGGCCACACGCCATCGGTTGAAGCGATTAAAGCCGGCGACTACGGTGTACAACGTCCATTCCTGGTGGTTTACAAAGACGGACGCCCTTCTAAAGCCGCTCTGGATTTCCTGAACTGGATGAAAACCGCTGACGCACAAAAAATCGTTTCTGAGCAAGGTTTGATTTCAACTCACTAATTTGCAATGCCTTTTCCGGCCTGGTATGCAGGCCGGATATTTCGATTTCTCAGTACCTGAAGTTTTTGGTTCAGCGTCTGGAGTAGTGCAAAATGACCATCGCGAACAATATTGAGAACACGCAGAAGAAGCCTCAGCTTGCTGCTGCAGATAAAATTGACTGGCGTGAACTCTTTTTTAAATACCTTTTCCTGGCTAGTGCTGTCATTGGAATTTTGTCTCTGATCACTATCGGCTATTTCATTTTCCGTGAAGGCTATGCCGCTTTCGCTGAAGCCGGTTTCTCCGGCATTGTGCTGGGTGATGAATGGTTACCACCTGCCTTGTTCGGCATCTTCCCTATGATTGTTGCTTCTGTGGTCTCTACCGCAGGTGCTGTGATTCTGGGTGTGCCGGTCGGTGTGATGACCGCGATCTTTATCGCTGAAGTGGCCCCCAAGCGCCTGGCCGACATCATTCGCCCTATGGTTGAACTGCTGGCGGGTATCCCCTCTGTGGTTTACGGTTTCTTCGGTCTGGTGATTATCGTTCCTCTGATCCAGAACGTATTTAATGTACCGGCGGGTAACACGGTGCTGGCGGGTATCATAGTCCTGGCGGTCATGATTCTGCCTACGGTGATTACTGTGTCGGAAACCTCCATTCGTGCCGTGCCGCGCAGCTATAAAGAAGGCTCGCTGGCGCTGGGTGCATCACATATTTTCACCATTTTCAAACTGCTGGTTCCGGCCGCCCGTTCCGGCATTATGACGGGCGTGATTCTGGGTATCGCACGTGCATTGGGTGAGACCATGGCCATCATCATGGTCATGGGTAACTCCCCGGCTATGCCTGAGGGCATCCTGGATTCAGCACGTACCCTAACCGCCAATATCGCGATTGAAATGTCGTACGCTACCGGTATTCACGCCAGCGCCCTGTATGCCACAGGTATTGTTCTGCTGGTGTTCATCATGATGCTGAATGCCGCCCTGCTCTACCTGAACCGTGAGCGCGCGAGGTAATCACAATGACGCTATCAACAACCACACATCTGCAAGCGAGTAACCCTGCCAGACAACAACTCAAAGACAAAATCTACCTCAGTGTGATCTGGACCTCGGCCACAGTAACGGTCGGCTTCCTGCTGTGGGTCGTCTGGTACATCCTGAGCAACGGTCTTGCCTACGTCGACTGGACATTCATCTCCAGCAACTACACAACGCTGGGCGAGGAGTCAGGTATCTGGCCGATGATCGTTGCCACGCTGTACATGGTACTGGCATCAATTCTGGTTGCGGCGCCCATGGGCATCATGACCGCGATATACCTGACAGAATATGCCAAAGTCGGCAGTCGCCTGGTAAAAGTGATCCGCTTCTGTACCGAGTCACTGGCGGGTATTCCTTCTATTATTTACGGCCTGTTCGGTATGACCTTCTTTGTGGTTGTGCTTGGCTTGGGCTTCTCGATTTTGTCTGGTGCCCTGACACTGAGCATTCTGATTCTGCCCGTGATCATCCGCACCACAGAAGAAGCCTTGATGGCAGTGCCGCAAACTTACCGTGAAGGTTCATACGGACTGGGCGCATCGAAAATTTACACCATCTGGCGTCTGATATTGCCAAGTGCAATGCCAGGCATAGTCACTTCTATCATCCTCAGTGTAGGTCGTGTTATCGGTGAATCGGCACCGGTATTTATGACAGCAGGCATGGTGGCCCGTCTCCCGGAGAGTCTGCTTGACTCCGGCCGGACGCTCACCGTGCACCTGTACAAGCTGACTCAGGAACTCTACACCATTCACGAATGGCATCAGGCTTACGCCACTGCCACGATTCTGATTGTGATTGTTCTGATCATCAACCTGTGCACCAAACTGCTTGCCAAACGTTTTAACACTGCGACTTACTGATTTCGGGGAAATACATTATGAACAAATTTAATATTGAAAATCTGGATCTGTTTTACGGCGACAACCAGGCACTGAAAAAGATCAATCTGCCGATTCCTAATCGCCAGGTAACAGCATTAATCGGCCCGTCCGGTTGCGGCAAATCCACCCTGTTGCGCTGCCTGAACCGCATGAATGACCTGATTGAAGGTGTGAAGATCAAAGGCAAACTGTCGATGGACGGTGAAGACGTTTACGGCAACATAGACGTTTCGAGACTGCGCATTAAGGTGGGCATGGTGTTCCAGAAGCCCAACCCTTTCCCGATGAGCATTTACGAAAACGTGGCTTACGGCCTGCGTGCTCAGGGAGTGACCGACAAAAAACGTCTCGATGAAGTGGTGGAACAATCGCTGCGCGGTGCCGCGCTGTGGGATGAGGTGAAAGATCGCCTCAAATCACACGCCTTCGGTCTGTCTGGTGGTCAGCAGCAACGTCTGTGTATCGCCCGTACCATCGCCATGGAGCCTGAGGTCATTCTGATGGATGAACCTACTTCAGCGCTGGATCCGATTGCGACCAAGAAAATTGAAGATCTGATGGAGTCACTGAAGAAAGACTTCACTATCGTTATCGTCACCCACTCCATGCAGCAGGCACGCCGAATTTCAGATCGTACCGCCTTCTTCCTGATGGGTGAGCTGGTCGAACATGACGATACTTATGCGCTGTTCAACAGCCCGCGTGATGACCGTACCCGCGGCTATGTGAACGGCGACTTCGGCTAAGCCTGGATTCCAGACGGCACAAGCATGCCGTGAAATCCGGCCTGTGTCCGACACAACAGAGTCCCGAAACGACAGATAATAAAAGCGATGGTAAGTATTTGCCCCCAATATTGGGGGCTTTTTTTGCTCTTTTTTTACTCATTCCTGACATTTCACACAACAGCCGGACTTACACTCAAATGAACACTGATTAATTCTATTGGCGCCGGACATTCAGGCCAAGGTCAGACAGGTGAGATGATGCAAAAGAATCATGAAATTTCACATGCTAAATCCTGGATTAACAAACTCGCAGCAATGGATGCTCACCCCAAACTCACAGGTATTCTGCAATCTTCGCGGATCATGACGCAACAATATGCCGCCTATTGCCGCCTGCATAACCTGATGGCCTTTACCTATTCACAAAATGGTCACCAGCAGTTGCTTGCTGACACCCTTGCCGCTTCAGGATGCGATACCCTGATCTGTGATCAGCGCCATTACCCTGCACTCTGGTATATGCTGCATCAGATTAACCGGCCTATGCTGATCATTCTGAACCAGGAAATGTGGACGCCGGACTGGTGCTGGCAATTTGATCATCATCAATTCCTTTGCCAGCAGGACTTGCTCTGACCTCACCTGCAACGGTTAGCATGTTATAATCACGGCACTCATTCTCATCGCGGCACACTCGTTGCCGCGATGTACTTGTATTTATCTCCCTGAACCGGAATACCGCTCTACTATGCGCAAGCTTTTACTCATTATTACGTTGCTTACATACAGCCTCAATGTGTTTGCCCAGGCTGAAACACCGCCCTCTCAACTGGATGAACTGTCGCAGTTGAATCAGGAAGTCATGGAGCTGTATCAGGCCGGCCAGAACCGTACCGGTACCACACGTGATGTACTGCGCATGCAGGTACTGAACAAAAACAATGAACTGCGCGACAAGATCGGGGAATTAATCAGTGAGCCGCCGGAAGGGGCAACCGCCACTCTGCTGGATTACGTCAAACGGCAGGAACGCTATACCGACAATACGGCAAACTATCTGAGCAACAAGATTCTGGCTGATGAAAAAGCGCTGGACAAAGCCTCACAGGAAGAACAGTTGCTCAAGCTCAAGCAATTGAATGAAGAGCGCATGCTGTCTGTTCAGATGCTGGGCGAACAGTGGGAAAACTACCGCTGGATGGAACAGCTTGGCCATAATGCGGATCAGAAAAAAGCCAAACTGGCTAAAGCCATCAGCAACCGGTTAGAGTTCGTCTCTGCCTCACTGGATTACAACAACCAGCAGGAAAAAGTGCTGGCCAAGCAGCTCAAAGAGGCGTCAGAGAGTGAGAAAGCCTCACTGCAGCTGATGCACATTCTGGCACAACGCAAACTGTCGAGCGATATTGAC
Organism: Photobacterium sp. SP02; assembly: GCF_038519165.1. NCBI lineage: Bacteria > Pseudomonadati > Pseudomonadota > Gammaproteobacteria > Vibrionales > Vibrionaceae > Photobacterium > Photobacterium sp. SP02. The sequence continues at coordinate 4,994 of NZ_JASJOJ010000054.1, read as the reverse complement.
CGCTTAAACTACCTGATCAACCTCGGTGATCAGGCACAGATAGATACGTCGAACTACAAAAAGCAGCAATTTGAAGTGACCGGCGATCTCACCAATGACATCCTGAATCCGCAGGTGATCTACTCGATTGTCTCTGCCTGGGCCGACAACCTGAAAAAATGGCTGATTGATAATACCCCGCAGGTGTTGTTCAAGGTGTTTATCTTCGCCCTGGTCCTTTTGCTGTTCCGGCTGTTAAAAAACCTGACACGTAAAGTGGTTAAGCGCGCCGTGGCCTCGCCCAACCTCAAGATGTCGCAGTTGATGCAGGACTTCTTCATTTCCATGTCGGGCAAAACGGTCTTTTTCCTCGGGCTTTTAATTGCCTTGTCACAGGTTGGGCTTAACCTTGCGCCAGTACTGACGGGTTTCGGTGTGGCCGGTGTGATCATAGGTTTTGCTTTGCAGGACACCTTGTCTAATTTTGCTTCAGGTATGATGCTGCTGATTTACCGCCCTTTTGATGTCGGCGATTTTGTTGAAGCCGGCGGGGTGTCTGGTAAGGTCAGCCACATGAGCCTCGTCAATACCACTATCCGTACCTTTGATAACCAGATCATCATAGTGCCGAACAGTAAAATCTGGGGAGACACCATCAAGAATGTCACCCACGAGCGTGTTCGTCGTGTCGATATGGTATTTGGGATCGGCTATAAAGACAGCATTGAGCAAGCCGAAGCCATTTTACATGACATCATTGATAACCATCCGGCTGTGCTGCGTGCCCCGGAGAAAACCATCAAAGTACACACACTCAACACCTCTTCGGTGGACTTTATTGTTCGTCCCTGGGTGAAAACGGATGACTACTGGGATGTGTACTGGGATGTCACGCGCGAAGTCAAACTGCGGTTCGACAAAGAAGGCGTTTCTATCCCCTTCCCACAGCAGGATGTGCATTTACACATGGTCAGCCCGGAAAAGAACGATGCGTAAAAACATCCAAGTTGAATTGCTTCTACACTAAAAAACACGGTTTACGGAATTTTTTGTCTTACCGTTAGTCAAAAATCTTCGAATCCATTTGGGGAAATACAATGAAAAAACACCTGCTGACTGCCATGGGCACTGCCCTGCTGTTATCTGCCTGCGCCGGAACCGGTGGCAACACAACAGCTGACTCTTCTGCTGATCTGACGCAATATGAATGGGAACTGTCAAAGATCGACAATCAGGCCGTCACCATCCCGAGCATGGGAGCCGTGCCGACTCTGGGGTTTGAAAATAACACCATGGCGCATGGTCATTCCGGCTGTAACCGCTATTTCGGCTCTGCCGAAGTCAAAGACGGCCAGTTCCGGATTGAAAAAATGGGCATGACCATGATGGCCTGCCCGGATGATGCAATGAAACTGGAACGTGTGATGAGTGATACGCTAAGCCAGTGGAGCAAAGCCGAAGTCAAAGGAAATACGCTGACGCTCAGTAATAATCAGCATACCCTGACTTTCACCGCCACTCAGCCAATGTAACTCGCCACCATTTTGTCTGACAGCATCAACTGAGTGCATTCTCAGTTGATGCTAGTTGCTGACGAACCTCTGCACTCACTTTGTTAAATCCTTCCTGCTGCGCCTGATACAGCAAAGCTTCTGTTTGATGGAACAGGGTTTCCGCTGTTAATCCCTGAATGTCGAAGACTGTCATGGCGCCCACAGACACTGTCAGGTAAGGGTTGGCACTCATTTCAGTATTGGCCAGATTCAGACGTTCAGCCGCAGTGCGCAGGTGGCGGGCAACCACTTCACCATTGTTGGTATTTGGCAAGACGGCGGCAAACCTGTCATCATCGAGCCGTGCCACCATGTCAGCGGGGCGTTTTAATGTCCTGCCCAGCTCGTTGGCCAGCATTCTGAGGCTGGACTCATACATCTCCTGCGGACACTGACTGACAAAATGCGCATAGTCATCAATTTGGATCAATACCACCACCAGCGGGGATTGTTCCCGCCGTGCGATTCTGACCGCTTTATCCAGACTTTCTTCAAACGCCCGCTGATTGGCGATACCCGTCAGCGGATCAATCAGGCTCATGCGTTCCAGTTTTTCGTTAACGGCCAGCAGCCTGTCATGTCGCTGATTCAGAGTATCCAGATAGTGCTGGCCCCGTTGAAACACGAAGAAACTCACCAAGGCGGCAACCGCAAAAAATGCGTTGACTCCCCAGAAGACCCACCAGGGCGTCGAGGACTGATGCTGGCGGATATAATCCTGCATAGGTGTGGCTTCAATCACCCAGCGGCGGCCACCTTTGCTCAGCACCTGATGAACATAGCGATAGTCAGGCGCATATTCGCGGGTGATTGCCTCCTGGGTCAGCGTTTTCTGGCTATAGTGGTAATGCTTTTGCTGGCTAACCGGCCCGGTATTCAAAGCCGGCACCAGGCTGAATACCAATTTATTTGACTGAGGCGCCAGGGTATCAATCAGTGTCAGGGCAAAAGGCTTGACCTGAGTTAAGCCGGGTGATGAGAGAAAAATCTGCGCGGGATTAAACACCCCTGCCACAAAGCCCAGCAGGCTGTCCTGCCGCTCTGCCTCCGACATAGGTTCAGGGAATTCGTACACAGGCAACAGGCTGAGTATACCCTGTGCGGTGACATCATTGCGCTGGATCTGGAGCGGGACAGTCAGTTGCAGCTGCCCGTTATCTCTGGCGCGCTGAACCGCTTCAAAACGCAGGGAGTGCGAGCCCATGTCGTAACCTATTACCGCCTCGTTTCCGGTAACAGGCTCGACATAATAAACCGGATAGTAAACGGCTCGCTCGCTGGCCGCGACGCGCTCACCGGACGCGACCTGTTCGGTAATCACATAGCCGGGCAGCCATTCATTGGCCCGTTGTTCTAAGCTGGCACGGTCTGCCTGTTCCACTTCGGGAATCCATTCCAGGGCAGTGATCGCCGGAAAACGGGTAAGAATTTTATCTGTCAGTGCCGCGAAACCCTGGGCATCCGGTATGCCGTTGGTGTCCAGATTAAGCTGCAGGGTATAAAGCGCTTCAAAGTGGCTGTTCATCGCCTGAATAAAGGCGTGTGAGGCTTCCGTGACATCCGATTCAAATTCCTGCTGAATACGGCGGGTTTCCAGATGAGAGAAGAAAAGCAGCATCACAATCGACAATAGCAACCCGGCAAACAAGAGTAAGCCAATAAATGTAAGACGTTGTCGCTTCATCAAATTCCCTTAAACAATTTAATTACACCGGGTTTCAATCCTATTTTCAGCCAGGTGCCGTCTATTTGCCAGTTTGGTTTCAGATAACAGATACAAGATCACTATGCGACACTCATGACACCCTAATGTAATCGATTATAGACGTCTAGATGTTTACACTTCTCTCGATAACCAGTACTCTGAACAGCAGTAATCTTCAGGGACTGAGTGAACATGATTGAAATTAAACACCTTCGCACATTAGCGGTACTGAGAGACACCGGTTCCCTGACGGCAACAGCCAACACCCTTTGTCTGACCCAGTCGGCGCTGTCGCACCAAATTAAAGATCTTGAGCAGCGAATTGGCGCGCCACTGTTTTTACGCAAAACACGTCCGGTCAGATTCACCGCAGAAGGCGATATCCTGCTGAAACTGGCCGATGAACTGATGCCCCGTATCGCACGCGCCGAGCATGAACTCGCCAATCTGAAAGAAGACGCAAAGGGCCGGCTGCATATGGCTATTGAATGCCATTCCTGCTTCCAGTGGCTGATGCCTGCGCTGAAGGAATACCAGATTCACTGGCCGGCAGTGAGCCTGGATTTTTCATCCGGCTTCAGCTTCGAGCCTATCCCGGCTCTGGCTGCCGGGGAACTCGACCTGGTGATCACCTCTGATATTAACCCGCGCTCGGAAGTGCACTATGAACCCCTGTTCGACTTTGAGATGCGTCTGGTGGTGTCGCCGCAGTCTCCCCTGGCCGAGTTGAGCACAATTAAACCGGCCGATCTGGCCAGTCAGACCATGCTGACCTACCCGGTGCAAAAAAACCGGTTAGATGTGGTGAAACATTTTCTGCAGCCTGCCGGCATTGAACCTAAGGTATGGAAGCAAGCCGATAATACCCTGATGCTGGTACAAATGGTGTCGGCAGGCTTGGGGGTGGCCGCCCTGCCTAACTGGGCAATTCATGATTTTGCCCGCCAGGGGCTGATAGCCAGCAAACCGCTGGGTAAAGGCTTGTGGCGAAGACTGTATGCGGCGATTCGCGCGTCAGAAAAAGAGCGCCATTACCTTCAGGCCTTCTTTGCGACGGCCCGGCAGCAGTGCCAGACCCACCTTGAGGGCATTAAAGCTGCCTGAGGCTAGCCTGCACAATACTTGAAAAAACAGAGGGCACCAGTAGCGGTGCCCTCTGTTCATTTAAATTGATTAGAAATGGGATCGTAACGGTAGCCGAGGGCTGCCATTTTTTGTCTCAGTTGTTCCTGATCCAGCTCGTAACGGCTGGAAAGATCATCAATCGTATCGCATTCCAGGCGCAGCCTTTCATTCACTATGCCCAGCACTATGTTAGCGTCCATGTTCAGCAAGTTACTGATTTCCACCTCTTCCTCCTCCGGCTACTGCCGTCAGAACATCAGACCCGGAGTCAAACAACTCCTCTAGTTGTTAGCATAGACGCTCTACCTATCATTCGACCAGTCAGAGCACTTCATTCAATCAGAACACTGAAAGCTGGCATCCTGCTGAGGCAGAGAGCAATAACAGCACACCGGACAACTGCCAGACTTTGACCGGTTTCGCCAGCACAATATGGCCCACCCAAACCAGCTGAGCGACAATCAGCAATAACAGTGCCGCACAAATCATCAGCAACTGGCTTTCCACCTGCGCCTGAGGCACAGAGTAGAGCTGTCCTGAAAACAGCAACACGCTCAGTATGGCACTCACCAGGCCTGCTGAATGCCCAGCTTGATCAGCGCCATACTGACCAGGGCTGAAAGCCTGTGCCA
>NZ_JASJOJ010000053.1:0-28790 GCF_038519165.1 Photobacterium sp. SP02 | reverse complement strand
TCTGCTCTGCGCGTCCGTAGCTCAGCTGGATAGAGTACCTGGCTACGAACCAGGCGGTCGGAGGTTCGAATCCTCCCGGACGCGCCATCCTTATAAACCCAGCCCCGGCTGGGTTTTTTATTGTCTGCATTTCCCGTTTCTTTGTTTCTCTTCTGAGCCTGCCTGCAACCACTGGTATTTCTGTGTGGAAAGGGGTAGTTTTGGCTTGCCTTGCAATGATAAGGCTAAGGATTCCACCGGATTGAGAAGGAAAATACCCATGACAACTCAACAGCTTGCTATTACTGCCTTTGGCGATGTCCATTGTCTTCAGCTGCAATCGGTCGAGATCGCCGCGCCGGAAGGGCGGCAGGTGCTGATCGATGTGGCTTATTCAGGGGTTAACCCTATTGATGCCAAAACCCGGGCAGGCTTAGGTTGGGCTGCGCAGCAAAACCGGGACAAGCTGCCTTGGGTGCCGGGCTATGATGTTGCCGGCGTCATCGCCGCCGTTGGCGAGGAGGTCACTGAATGGAGCGTCGGGCAGAGAGTGTGCGGCTTTATCGGATTTCCTTTGCAAGGCGGTGGATACAGTGAGCAGGTACTGGCCGAAGCGGACAGTCTGAGTCGGGTGCCGGATGGCGTCTCCTTAGCAGAAGCGGCGGCGTTACCTTTGGCGGGGCAAACGGCCTGGCAGGCACTGGAAAAAGCATCAGTGCAGGCCGGTGAGCGGGTATTGATCTTAGCCGGTGCTGGCGGGGTGGGCCATCTGGCGATACAGCTGGCATGTCGCAAAGGTGCTGATGTCGTGGCCAGTTGTTCGGCGGCCAATCAGGCATTCGTCTCTTCTCTGGGCGCACAAGCGGTGGATTACCAAAAAGGGGAGCTGGCAACTCAGCTGCAGGCGGTGGATGTGCTGATCGATCTGGTCGGGGGCGAAATAGGCGTGGCGGCTTTGTCTTGTGTCAAACCGGGCGGTCGCGTGGTGACTGTGCCGACCATCACGGCAGAGAGTGTGACCGCGGCGGCAAAAGTCACCGGCTTGCATGCGCAAGGCATGCTGGTGTCCCCTTCGGTGGCGCAGAACGATCAGATGCTGGCTATGATGGCAGAAGGTGATCTGACAGTGTTGATCACAGAGCAATTCCCGCTTGTGCAGGGCGCACAGGCACACCGTCAGATAGAAACTGGTCGTACCCGCGGTAAAATAGTTCTGGTCATGAAAGACTGACGAATGGATTGGAGTTGGTCTGGCGAAGCCCTGCTGTGGGGGCTGTTTTTCACTGGCTTACTCAGCGCGACCTTGCTGCCGGGAGGCTCGGAGGCCGGCCTTCTGGCCGCTCTCAGTACTCAGTCACAGCCGGTATGGCTGCTGGTTACCGTTGTCACTGCGGGTAATACTGTCGGGGGCATGGTGAGTTTTTATCTGGGACGTTGCATACCCGATAAAACTTCTGAAGAAAATCAGAGTCATACTAAAGCAGTTGCCTGGATAAAAAAATATGGTTACTGGAGCCTGCTGCTCAGTTGGGTGCCTGTTGTGGGTGATCCGCTTTGCCTGGCTGCAGGCTGGCTGCGGATGCGGGCAGGACTCTGTGCCTTGTTTATTCTCATCGGCAAAGCCGTGCGGTACGTCATACTGGCGCTGCTGTTTTGATTTTTCACTCTGAAATGAATAGAAGGAAGGCGAACGTGCAAAAGCGGATTCTGAGCCTTGTGTTGCTGGTCCTTAGCGGATGCAGCAGTCAGACGCCCCCCGAACAGGCACAGTCATTGCCTGATGGTGTGCATTTTGTCGAAAGTGTATCGGACACCAGTGCTGAAGTCGTGATCCCTTACAGCAAATATGTGCTGGATAATGGCCTGACGGTGATCCTGCATGAGGATAACTCAGATCCTATCGTGCATGTGGATGTGACTTACCATGTGGGATCAGCCCGCGAGCAATTAGGCAAGTCAGGTTTTGCCCATTTCTTTGAACACATGATGTTCCAGGGCTCCAAACATGTCGGCGATCAGGAGCACTTTCGCCTGATCACCGAAGCCGGCGGTACGATGAATGGCACAACCAACCGTGACCGTACCAATTACTTTGAAACTGTGCCGTCAAATCAGCTGGAAAAGGTGCTCTGGCTGGAATCAGACCGCATGGGCTTCTTGCTGAGTGCCGTATCCCAGCACAAATTTGAAATACAGCGCGCCACAGTGAAGAACGAGCGAGCACAACGCTATGAGAACCGTCCTTACGGCATGGTGAGTGAGCGGATTGGCGAGGCACTTTTCCCGCGTACACATCCTTACTCGTGGCAGCCTATCGGTTATGTTGACGATCTGGACCGGGTTGATGTTAACGATTTGAAAGCTTTCTTTCTGCGCTGGTACGGGCCGAATAACGCCACACTGACCATTGGTGGCGATATTGATAAAGCGGAAACACTGGCATGGGTACAGAAGTATTTTGGTGATATTCCGCGTGGACCGAAAGTTGATAATCCGCCGAAAGCGCCCGTCAAGCTGGATGCCGACCGGTACCTGACTCTGGAAGACAACATTCAGCAGCCTATGCTGATGATGGCATGGCCGACCTCGTACAATGGGGCGCCGGATGATGCATCACTGGATATGCTGGCGAAAGTCATAGGGGGCGGTAAGAACAGTATCCTGTACCAGGCATTGGTGAAAACCGGAAAAGTGGTGGATGCCGGTGCCTATCACGATTGTGGTGAGCTGGCCTGTACTATGTATGTCTATGCCATCGGGCAGAGTGGCGATCAGGGACGGCTGGACCGCATTTATGACGAGGTCAGTACAGTGCTCAGCAGTCTGGCTCAGCGTGGCGTCAACCAGCAAGAGCTTGATGAAATGAAAGGCATGGCCGAAGCCTCTGCGATTTTTGGCCTGCAAAGTGTGCATGGCAAAGTGGCGCAACTGGCGGCTTACCAGACCTTTTACAGTGATCCAAACCGCTTGGGCACTGAGCTGAGCAATTTGCGTAACGTTACACCCGCTGATGTGGAGGCGGTATACCGGCGCTATGTGGAGAGCCAGCCCAAAGTGGTGCTCAGTACTGTGCCCAACGGGCGTACAGAGATGGCCGCCGCCAAAGCCAACTACCGTCCGGCCGATCGCCTTATTCCCGAGCACAAATCCGTTCAGGACAATGAGCTGAACCTGCGCGAGCCACAGCACGAAGGGTTTGACCGCTCAGTCATGCCTCAGCCTTCAGAGCCGGTTACGGCTCAGGTGCCTGAGTTATACCGCTTCAAGCTGGCTAACGGTATTGAAGTGCTGGGTACCCAGTACGATGAAACCCCGACCGTGGAAGTGCAATTGGTTTTACCGGCGGGGCGCCGCTATGAACCTGTGGGCAAAGAAGGGCTGGCCGAACTCACCGCGGCGATGCTGGCAGAAGACAGCCAGCGCCATTCATCGGAAGATCTGGTGTCCCGTCTTGATACGCTGGGCAGTACTGTGACCTTCTCATCAGGTATGTACGGGACTGTTGTTTCTGTCACGACCCTGAAGAAGCACCTCAACGAAACGCTGGCTATCATGCAGGAGCGTTTGTTCGAACCTGCCTTCAATGAAGAGGATTTTACCCGGGTCAAACAGCAGGCGCTGGAAGGCCTGGTGTATGATCATCAGCGTCCGAGCTGGCTGGTCAGTCAGGCCACCCGCGAGGTGCTGTACGGCAATACTGTGTTTGGCCGTCCTTCGGACGGTACGCTGGCGTCTGTTCAGTCAATGACACTGGCCGATGTCAAAGCGTTTTATCAGCGCTTCTACACCCCTAATGGGGCGCAATTGGCTGTCGTTGGCGATGTGCAGCCCGCTGAGCTGACATCACAACTGTCATTTCTGGCAAGCTGGCAGGGTGCGCCGGCACCCACTTATGTCACCCCTGTGCTGCCTGCTCAGTCAGAGCCGGCCATCTGGCTGGTTGATAAGCCGGGGGCACCGCAAAGCACGGTACGCTTAGTGCGAAATGGCCTGCCGTATGATGCCACGGGTGAACAGTTCGAGCTCCAGCTGGCGAACTTTAATCTGGCCGGCAATTTCAACAGCCGGATCAATCTCAATCTGCGCGAAGACAAGGCCTACACCTATGGTGCCGGTGGTTATCAGAGCGGCAACAAAGAAGCAGGGCTGTCGGTATTCTATGCCGAAGTGCGTGCCGATGTGACCTTACCAGCGATCAAGGAAATGATGAAAGAGCTGGCGAACTACAGCAGCAGCGGCCTGACGGATGATGAGCTGGCCTTTATGCGTCTGGCGGTAGGTCAGCAAGAGGCACTGAGCTATGAAACCCCGAGTGATAAAGCGGATTTGCTGCGGCAGATCATGACCTATCAGCTTGAGGATGACTTTGTGTCGCAGCGCAATGCGATCACGGCTTCTATCAGTAAAAACAGGCTCAATGAGCTGGCGGCAAAATGGTTTGATCCCAAGGATTACCAAATTATTGTGGTGGGGGATGCGAAGTCATTGTTGCCGCAGTTGAAAACACTGAATATGCCGGTTCATCCTTTAAAGCCCGTGCAATAAGATCAGCATAATTACCGGCTTATTAAGCCGGTATTCAGCTTAAGATCTCAGCCGATACCCTGTGTATCGGCTTTTTTTATTGTTGCCGTTACCACAGGCAGGAAACCCTTTGCTAAATCAACAATAATCATGGTAATCAGCAAGAATTATGATTACCCTAGCTCCCCTGTGATAGTGATGATTGAGAACAGCCTGATGGATTTTTCACAAAGGTTAGAGAGGGTGTCGGCCAATCCGCAAGCGCTGACACAATTCGGTCGTGGCCTGGAAAGGGAAGCGTTACGAATAACCCCGCAAGGGAAGTTATCCACTCAACCGCACCCTGTCGGCCTGGGTTCGGCCCTGACCAATAAGTGGGTAACCACGGACTTTGCTGAGTCTCTGCTGGAGTTTATTACCCCGGTGTCGCGAGATGTCGATGAGCTGTTATCTCAATTGTCCGATATCCATAAATTCAGCTACAGCCAGCTGGGCAGCGAAATGCTCTGGCCTATGTCTATGCCTTGCTATGTCGGTGATGAGTCGGATATCGAACTGGCGCAATATGGCAGCTCCAACATTGGCCGGATGAAAACCCTCTATCGTGAAGGCTTGAAGCGCCGCTACGGCAGCATCATGCAGATCATCTCAGGTGTGCATTTCAACTTTTCTTTTCCGGACAGTTTCTGGCAACAGTTGTTTGGTGATCAGAGCGAAGATGAGCGTCAGGCTTCCGTGTCTGAGTCGTATTTTGCCTTGATCCGAAACTACTACCGGTTTGGCTGGCTGATTCCTTATCTGTTCGGTGCTTCTCCGGCGCTGTGTGGCTCATTCCTGAAAAAAGACGGCGCTAAGCTCGGTTTTCAAAAGACAGGCAAAGGCACCTATTTCCTGCCGAAGTCTACCGCACTGCGTCTGAGCGATCTGGGGTATACCAATCATGCCCAGAGTGCCTTGAAGATTGGTTTTAATCATCTGGCTCAGTATCTGGACGGCTTACAGAAAGCGATCCATACGCCGTCTGAAGAATTTGCCGATATCGGGGTTAAGGTCGGCGGAGAATTACGTCAGCTGAATACCAATGTACTGCAGATTGAAAATGAGCTTTACGCGCCTATCCGTCCCAAGCGAGTGACCAACAGCGGCGAGAAGCCGTCTGAAGCCCTGGAGCGGGGTGGTGTGGAATACATTGAAGTGCGCTCACTGGATGTTAACCCGTTCAGCCCGATAGGCATTACCTCTGAGCAGGTCCGCTTTTTGGATCTCTTCCTGACCTGGGCGGTCTTGTCACCGTCTGATGATATGGATGATGCCGAACTGGCTTGCTGGCGTGACAACTGGAAAAAAGTGGTGCTGCAGGGGCGGGATCCTGAGCTGCAACTGCAAATCGGTTGCCGTGGTGAGCGCCTGCCGCTGCGCGACTGGGCCTTGCGTGTCTTCTCTGAGCTGGAGCAGGTCGCAGTGGCCATGGATCAGGCCAACGGTGGCAACAGCTACCAGCAAACGCTGGCAACCCTGACCGGGTGGGTCAATGATCCTGAGCTGACTTTGTCCGCACAAGTCTTGCGTCACATTGAAGCCAATGAAGGCATTGGTAAGTTTGGCCTGGAATTAGCCGCAAAGCATGCCGAGTGGCTGGATAAGCAGAGTTACAGTCGGTATTCTCAGTCTGATTTTGAGTCGGAAGCGGCAGCCTCTGTGATGAAACAGCAGCAAATCGAGCAGGCTGATGAGGTTTCTTTTGAAGCGTTTCTGGCTGATTATTTTGCGGATCTGCAGCAAAATCCGTTTAAGAAAGCGTAACAGCAGAGATAAAAAAACGGGCAGCGACCTTGCTGCCCAATAAAATTACAATTTCGCAGGGATGACGACAGTTTGCACTGCCAGTCATAATATCAGACCTGCCGTTTTCACTTTGGTTCCAATTCAGGGAGTGAAAAATGCTTCTGGCAACAGCAAAAGGGTCGGCGCTGATATTGTTGGTTTTAATAACAACCGGTTGCGCAACACCTCCGCCCCAAAATCAATCAAACGTATGTGACATTTTCCGTGAGAACCCCGACTGGTATCAGGACGCGGTCGACATGGAAAAGCGCTGGGGGACACCCATTCAGGTTGCTATGGCCTTTGTGCGCCAGGAAAGTGCTTTCCGCCATGATGCCCGTCCTCCCCGTCCCTATGTGTGGGGCGTGATACCCTGGTTCCGCAGCAGCAGCGCCTATGGCTATGCCCAGGCACAAGATCCTGCCTGGGAAGATTACCAGCGGGCGACCGGCAGCTGGAGTTCGCGTACCAGTTTTGATGATGCGCTGATGTTTATCGGCTGGTATACCGATGAAACACAGCGACAGCTGGGGATATCCAAGTGGGATGCTTATAACCAGTATTTGGCCTATCATGAAGGACGAGGTGGCTATAGCCGCGGGACTTATCGCCATAAGCCAACTCTGCTGCAAGTGTCCCGTAAAGTGGATCAGCAGGCGAAATCTTATGGCTGGCAATTGAAACAATGCCGGCAGGAATTGGAAGATAACCGCAGCTGGTGGCCGTTCTGAGCGGAAGGGACTGCCAGGCTACGACACGACAGGCAAAGGAGAAGGACACCATGCCATTATTAGATAGTTTTACCGTCGACCACACCAAGATGCATGCACCGGCTGTGCGTGTTGCCAAAACAATGCAGACGCCCAAGGGCGATACTATTACTGTGTTCGATCTGCGTTTCTGTCGCCCCAATCAGGAAATCCTCTCCGAGCGCGGTATTCACACCCTTGAGCATTTGTTTGCCGGTTTCATGCGGGCCCACCTGAACTCAGGGACAGTGGAAATCATCGACCTGTCGCCAATGGGGTGCCGTACCGGTTTTTACATGAGCTTGATCGGTGAGCCTGACGAACAGCAAGTGGCAGACAGCTGGCGTGCCGCGATGGCAGATGTGCTGAAAGTGGCTTCTCAGGCGCAAATTCCTGAACTGAATGAATACCAGTGCGGTACATACAGCATGCACTCACTGGACGAAGCCAAACAGATCGCGCAGGATATTCTGGATCGCGGCATTGATGTGAATAAAAACGACGAGTTAGCTCTGCCAGACAGTATGTTGCAGGAATTGAAAGTAAAGTAAGTCTTGACTGACTTTGCATCGATATAAAAAAACCACCGCTTGTAGCGGTGGTTTTTTTATTGTCATCTCCAAACCACCGCCTGTGGCGGCGCTGATTTAGGACCCAGGGTTAACCGGTTTTTTGCAGCTGGGCCGGCAGGATTTTGACCAGTTTGATCATGTTATCGGAGATTTCCACTATCTCCATCTGATAACCGGCCACTGACACGCTGAGGATGCTGTCTGGGATATCTTCCAGATGCTCCAGAATCAGGCCGTTCAGGGTTCTGGGGCCGTCTGTCGGCAAATCCCAGTTCAGGCTCTTGTTCAGTTCACGGATATTGGCGGTGCCTTCAATCAGTAAACTGCCGTCACTTTGCGGGGTGATCTCTTCGGCTAAGGTCGGAGAGATGGAGGTGGTGAATTCTCCCACTATCTCTTCCAGAATGTCTTCCAGGGTGATCAGACCCTGAATATCGCCGTACTCATCAACAATCAGGCCGATGCGTTCTTTGCGGCGCTGGAACTTCAACAGCTGAATATTGAGCGGCGTGCCTTCCGGAATGAAATACACTTTGTCTGCAGCTCGCAGCAGATTTTCTTTGCTGAAATCGTTCTTATCCATCATCAGGCGGTAAGCTTCTCTGACGCGCAGCATACCAACGACTTCATCTATGTTGTCCCGATACAGGACGATACGGCCGTGAGCGGCATGGCTGAGCTGGCGGACAATGGATTTCCAGTCGTCATTGATATTGATGCCGACAATTTCATTACGCGGCACCATCAAATCTTCCACTGTGACGTTTTCCAGATCCAGAATCGACAACAGCATGTCCTGGTGGCGGCGGGGGATCAGGCTGCCCGCTTCATTGACCACAGTGCGCAATTCTTCCGAACTCAGGGTGGCATCGTTCATATTATCGACACGCATGCCGAGCAGCCGCAGGAAACTGTTGGTGATGCCGTTAACAAACCAGACCAGCGGATACAGCAGTTTCATCAGTATCCGTAACAGGATACTGCTGGAATAAGCCACTTTTTCAGGGTACAGCGCAGCCAGGGTTTTCGGCGTGACTTCAGCAAACACCAGTACGGCCATGGTCAGCGCGCCGGTGGCGATAGCCACACCCAGATCGCCGTACAGGCGCATACCTAAAATCGTCGCGATGGCAGAGGCAAGAATGTTCACCAGGTTGTTACCGATCAGAATCAGGCCGATCAGGCGATCAGGTCGGTCGAGCAGTTTTTCAACCCGCTTAGCCCCACGGTGGCCCTGGCTTGCCAGGTGGCGCAGTTTGTAGCGGTTTATCGACATCATGCCGGTTTCAGAGCCGGAGAAGTATCCGGAGATCAGGAGTAGTAATACCAGAAGGGAGAATAAAGCTCCCGTGGATATATCGTCCAAAAAGTCAGTTCCTTGTATCGCTGTGGATGTGTACTCTGTACTGAATATGAGTAAAGGTGTCAAGGCCGGGTCGTTAAGGCGCTGACGGCCCAGTCAGGATTAATCATGCTTAAGCATGGATAGTGTTTATTAAATTGTCATTAGCTGCCAATGATGATTTCTTTGACAAAACGGCTGCCGAAGTAGGCCAGAGTCAGCAGAAACGCGCCAATCAGGCTGAACCAGACGACTTTTTTACCCCGCCAGCCCATCCGGTAATGGCCCCAGAGCAGAACGCTGTAGACCCCCCAGGCCAGAATGGAGAGTACCGCTTTGTGTGTTTTGCCCTGGGCAAACATATCCTGCAGAAAAATAAAGCCAGTGATCAGCGTGACCGTCAGCAGTATGTGACCGACCAGAATGATTTTAAACAACTGCCGCTCAACCAGCATTAAGGGCGGCAGATTAGGGTTAAATGCCAGCTTTTTGTGTTTGAGCTTATAGTCCAGCCACGCCAGCTGAATCGCGTACAGTGTAGCGATCATCAGGGTCGAGTAGGCAAATAGCGCCAGAGAAATGTGTAACAGGATTTGAGGATGCGCCTCCAGGTGCGTAATAAAGCCACCGGGTAACACAGCCGCCGCGGCAAGGTTAATTGCGGCGAAGCTGTAAATGACAGGCAGCAGAAACCATATCCGCATTTTGACCATGGCCAGAGTAGTGATGACGGCGATAATCAGACTGATGAGCGAGGCAACATTTAAAATACTCAGGTTCTGGCCGACGCCCCCCAGAATCAGATCTTTCAGAAACACCACATGCAAGATGATCGCCACTGTGGCACTGATCAGCACTGGCCGGGCTTTTATGCCATTATTATGGCTGAGCCCAGGCACGATAAATGCCAGTGCAAGCAGATAGAAACCAGCAGCAGTGAAGGCAATCAATATGTCCATAACACCTGTAAAGATCGTGAACTCGAACTGGTGAGTATACCTTGTGAACGGATAGCACGACAATGATACAAAGGGCACAATCGTGTGGGACAGAGCGCACTTTGCGGTCTGTTTCAGCGATTTCAGCAGGAATCTCTGTTGGTGTTGCGCGGCAGAAATGACAAGAATTCTGTCACAGGCTGCACGTATGGCATGAAACCGGGTCACTGATTGCGGTATACTGGCACGAAATGAGTGCGTAACGAGCGAGTCACACATGTTTGACAATTTAACCGAGCGTTTGTCGTCAACGCTGAAAAATATCAGCGGCCGTGGCCGTCTGACTGAAGACAATATTAAAGATACCCTGCGTGAAGTGCGCATGGCATTGCTTGAGGCGGATGTCGCGCTGCCGGTTGTCCGTGATTTCGTCAAGCGGGTGAAAGAACGCGCTGTCGGAACTGAAGTCTCTAAGAGCCTGACGCCAGGCCAGGAATTTATCAAAATCGTTCAGGCGGAATTAGAAGCCGTCATGGGCGACACCAACGAAGCGCTGGATTTAGCCAGCCAGCCACCTGCGGTCATCCTGATGGCGGGTTTGCAGGGTGCCGGTAAAACCACCAGTGTGGGTAAGCTGGGTAAACTGCTCAAAGAGCGTAATAAAAAGAAGGTACTGGTTGTTTCCGCCGACGTATACCGTCCTGCCGCTATCAAGCAGCTGGAGACCCTGGCGTCTGATATCGGTATTGATTTCTTTCCGTCCAGCCCGGATCAAAAACCTGTGGCAATTGCCCAGGCGGCTATCGAGCACGGTAAGCGCAAATTTTATGATGTGGTAATTGTCGATACTGCAGGCCGTCTGCACGTCGATGAAGCCATGATGGACGAAATCAAGGCCGTTCATAAAATTGCGAATCCGGTAGAAACCCTGTTTGTGGTCGATGCCATGACGGGCCAGGATGCGGCCAATACCGCCAAAGCCTTTAACGAGGCGTTACCGCTGACCGGTGTGATTCTGACCAAGGTCGACGGTGATGCCCGTGGTGGTGCTGCGCTGTCGGTGCGTCATATCACAGGTAAGCCCATCAAGTTCCTGGGTGTCGGTGAGAAGACAGATGCGCTGGAGCCTTTCCACCCTGATCGTGTGGCGTCCCGTATTCTGGGGATGGGCGATGTCCTGTCGCTGATTGAAGATCTGGAACGCAACGTTGATAAGGAAAAAGCCGAGCAGCTCGCGAAGAAATTCAAAGAGAAGAAAGGCTTTGATTTAGAAGACTTCCGTGGACAGCTTCAGCAGATGAAGAACATGGGCGGTATGATGGGCATGATGGATAAGCTGCCCGGTATGTCCCAGTTGCCCGGCAATATCAAAGACCAGGTCGATGATAAAATCTTTGTCCAGATGGAAGCTATCATTAACTCCATGACCTCGAAAGAGCGTGAGCGCCCGGAGTTGATTAAAGGTTCGCGCAAGAAACGTATTGCTGCCGGTTCCGGTACTCAGGTACAGGATGTCAACCGTTTGCTCAAGCAATTTACCCAAATGCAGAAGATGATGAAGAAAATGCAGAAGGGCGGCATGAAGAACATGATGCGCAATATGAAAGGCATGATGCCGGGCGGCGGCATGTTCCCTGGGCGCTAATTGCTTCAATTGCTTGTTTTTTGGTCTCAGCTGGTGATTTTACTGGTGAAAAAGTAGCTAAAGCAGTTGCATTCGCGGGTTGAAAGAGTAAAATTCCGAGGCTTTATTTGGCACGGGCCCCGTTTTTATGGCGGGGCCACTTTTATTTACAGTAATGCAAAGAGGACGATATGGTAACCATTCGTTTGGCACGTCACGGCGCGAAAAAGCGTCCATTTTATCACATCGTTGTTGCTGACAGCCGCGCTGCGCGCGACGGTCGTAACATCGAGCGTGTAGGTTTCTTTAACCCACTAGCTACTGGTCAGGAAGAGCGTCTGCGTCTGGACCTGGACCGTGTAAATCACTGGGTTGGTCAAGGTGCAACTGTATCTGACCGCGCAGCTAAACTGATCAAAGACGCTGCTAAAGCAGCTGCTTAAGATTGGTTAATGGGTAGCAGAGAAGCAATGAGTTCACACAACCAAGACCAAGTTGTTGTCGGTAAAATCGGTGCCACTTACGGTATCAAAGGGTGGCTCAAAGTTTTTTCCTACACAGAACAAGCCGAGAGCATTTTCGCTTATCAGCCATGGCTGATTAAGATGAAAGGTGAATGGCAGACCTTCCATGTGGAAGCATGGAAACGTCATGGTCAGGGGTTAGTTGCCAAGTTGCAGGGTCTGGATATCCGAGAGGATGCTCAGGTCATGACTAACGCGGAGATCAACGTACCTGCTGAACAATTACCGGCGCTGTCAGATGAAGAATTCTACTGGCGCGAACTGATGGGCATGGCTGTTGTGACAACCCAAGGTTACGACCTGGGTAAAGTGACAGACATCCTGGAAACCGGTTCTAATGACGTCTTAGTGGTTAAAGCCAACCTTAAAGATGCTTTTGGACAGAAGGAACGCTTAATTCCGTTCCTCGATGAGCAGGTCATCAAGTCGATTGATCGCACTGCTCAACGGATCGAAGTTGACTGGGATCCTGGATTTTAACCCATCAGTAAGAGCGTAAAGAACCATGCGGGTAGGAATAATTAGCCTATTCCCTGAAATGTTCCGGGCTATTACTGAGTTTGGGGTAACAGGTCAGGCGGTAAAAAAAGGCCTAGTGACGGTAGAGACGTGGAATCCCCGCGACTTTACTCACGATAAGCACCGTACGGTCGATGACCGACCTTATGGTGGCGGACCAGGTATGCTGATGATGGTGCAGCCTTTGCGCGATGCCATTCATGCTGCCAAAACGTCTGCCCAAGGCCAGGCGAAAGTGATTTACCTCTCTCCTCAGGGCCGTAAGCTCGATCAGACGGGTGTTGAGGAACTGGCGCAGAACGAGAATCTGATTCTGATCTGTGGCCGGTATGAAGGGGTAGATGAGCGCATTATCCAACAAGAGGTAGACGAAGAATGGTCTATCGGGGATTTTGTGCTGACAGGGGGTGAGCTGCCAGCCATGACCTTAGTCGATGCAGTCGTGCGGTTTGTACCGGGCGTTCTGGGCGACTTTGCGTCGGCAGAAGAAGATTCTTTTGCCAATGGCTTGCTGGATTGCCCGCATTACACGCGTCCTGAAGTGTTAGATGGACAAGCCGTACCTCCGGTACTCTTGTCTGGTAACCACAAGGACATTAGCCGCTGGCGATTGAAACAATCGCTGGGCCGTACCTGGCTAAGAAGACCAGAGCTCCTGGAAAACCTAGCTCTGACTGACGATCAGGAGAGCTTGCTAGCGGAGTTTATTCGCGAACACCGGCAAGCCATGAGTTAATTTAGTATCAGTTTATTCTAGGGTATATACCAATGAGTAATATCATCAAAGCTCTTGAGCAAGAGCAAATGAAAAATGACCTGCCTGACTTCGCACCAGGTGACACTGTTGTTGTTCAGGTTAAGGTAAAAGAGGGTGACCGTGAGCGTCTGCAGGCGTTCGAAGGTGTTGTTATCGCCAAGCGTAACCGTGGTCTGCACTCAGCTTTCACCGTTCGTAAGATTTCTAACGGTGAAGGTGTTGAGCGTGCATTCCAGGCTCACTCTCCAATCGTAGACAGCATTACTGTTAAGCGTCGCGGTGCAGTACGTCGTGCCAAGTTGTACTACCTGCGTGAGCGTTCAGGTAAAGCGGCTCGTATCAAAGAGAAGCTGACCAGAAAATAAGAACGCGACACGAAAGACGCGTATTGAGAGGCCCGCCAATTTGGCGGGCCTTTTTTTATTACGCGCAAACCTGCCACCGCCGGGCGGCTGCATACCGACATGCCGTCTTACTCACACTGGTACTTCTGCTTCATCATCTCAATATGCTGGCTCAGCATCGCTCTCAGCACTGTCAGGTCGATATCGTCCAGGCGTTTGATATACAGGCAGGATTTTCCCAGCTTATGTTGCCCTAGTTGCCTGAGCTGATCCTGATGAGCGGCAAAGCCCAGCATGAAATACAGCGTTAGTTTACCTTTACGGGGTGAGAAGGCGATCATCGGCCAGCTGAAGTGCTTGCCGGCGGTGTTGCTGTAAAAGTAGGTACCAAAGCCAATCAGGTTGTCTCCCCACAGCACCGCGTCCTTACCGCTCAGCCCGCTCAAGAGTGTCAGGAGCTGACGGCTGTCTTCCTGTTGCTGGCTGTCACTGAGTTCTGCGATAAAGGCGGTGACACTGGCTTGGGTGGGGCGGGTTTTGAGGGTACTCACTGTATAACTCCAGAACCGGGTTGTGTGTCGAGTATATACAGGCAGAGTAAGGGAGCTAAAGAAAAAAGCGGGAGCCGGGAGAGGGGGATAAAAAAACCAGCCCGGAGGCTGGTTTTCACAGAAGCACAAGATTAAGCCGTTTCCAGCTTGCCTTTGCTTTCATTCTCTTCTTCATCCAGATCGATTTCGCCCTTACCTTTTGACTTCACTATGACATACACAGTGATGCCAAGTGTCGCAATCAGACCGATGACAGTCGAGATCATCATAGGCAGACCGAAGCCCAGTGTGCTGTTGTTCAGAATAAAGGTGATCACGACTGTGGTCATGAAAATAGCCGGTACTGTGGTTACCCAATGCAGCTTGTTGTGGCGCAGCAGGTAAGCGGAAGCCGTCCACAGCATCATGACAGCTGTGGTCTGGTTAGCAAATCCGAAGTAACGCCAGATAATCCCGAAGTCGACCTGAGTCAGAATGCCACCGATAACAAACAGAGGAACGGCCATCAGCAGGCGGTTACGCAGACTCTTTTGCTCCATGTTGAAGTATTCAGCCAGAATCAGGCGGCTTGAGCGGAACGCGGTATCACCGGAGGTAATTGGCAGAATCACGACACCCAGGAAGGCGACCACGCCGCCGACAACGCCCAGCAAGCCAAAGGATGCGCTGTAAACCACGTTGCCCGGGCCACCGTTGGCCACGGCATCTGACAGGTTTTCCACCGAGCCGAAGAAAGACAGTGCCAGTGCACACCAGATCAGGGCAATCACGCCTTCACCTATCATGGCACCGTAGAAAACGAAGCGGCCGTTTTTCTCATTTTCCATGCAACGCGCCATCAGTGGCGACTGAGTCGCGTGGAAGCCTGAGATAGCACCACAGGCAATGGTGATAAACAGGGCAGGCCACAATGGCAGGTCATTCGGGTTCATGTTGGTGAACATCTGGCTGACTTCATAGTCGCCCAGCAGGGTGTATTCGCTGGAAACGGCAATAGCAGTGATCAGGCCGACCGACATGAAGATCAGCAGGAAGCCGAACAGCGGGTAGAAGCGGCCGATGATCTTATCAACCGGTACTATGGTGGCGATGATGTAGTAAGCAAAGATGATAGCGACCATGGATCCCATAGAGACCGTCATGTCGGTTTGCTCGTTGACCAGGTTGGTGATCATGCCTGCCGGGGCAGAAACAAAGACCACGCCGACCAGCAGTAGCAGCACAATGGCAAAGATATTCATAAAATGTTTGGCGCCATTGCCCAGGTAACGACCGGACAGCGTCGGTACTGAGGCGCCGCCGTTACGTACTGACAGCATACCTGAAAAATAGTCGTGTACGGCACCGGCAAAGATACAGCCCAGGACAATCCACAGCATGGCCGCTGGACCGTAAAGTGCGCCCATGATTGGACCAAAAATAGGACCAACACCGGCAATGTTCAGCAGCTGTACCAGGTACACTTTTTTCTTGGACATCGGCACATAGTCAACGCCGTCCTGCATGGTGTAGGCGGGTGTCTGGCGCTTTTCGTTAATGCCGAAAAGTTTTTCAATAAAGGTACCGTAAATAAAGTAACCGCCAATCAAAGCAGCCACGCAAATCAGAAACCAGGCCATATCTGTGCCTCTCTCTCAGTGTAGGTAGGTAGTAGGGTTATTTAATCTTTTATCAAGGCTTGCATCTTAACCGGTTGCAGCAAAGACACACGGCCTAAAAGACTGAGTGGCGGTATGACGTTATTGAGCGGTCGATAAAGAGGTTGAGCGGCGCCAACTGGGACTGAGCGGTTGTCTCTGCCCCTGAGTGGTCAGGCGGCTAAAGTGGGCGCCGTTGGGCGGATAAAACGAGGAACAGGCAGAGCGGAGGACATCTGCCCCTGAACAGTGGTCAGCTCAGCCCGTAGCGATCTTTGATTTCTTTCAGGTAACGCCGGCTGACCGGGACCTGCTGGCCGTGCTGGGTTGTGATTTCTGCCAGTCCGTTATCCAGCAGTTTGATCTCACGAATCGCCTGCGGGTGGACCAGATACTGGCGATGGCAGCGGATGAGCGGGGTTTTTTCTTCCAGCACTTTGAGGGTCAGCTGTGTGGTTGCCTTAGTGTCTTTGGTGACTATGTGCACCCCCGATAAATCAGAATGCGCCAGTTCGATATCTGCCGGGCTGAGCAGCAAGATGCGGTTATGGCCACTGCACGGAATAAGCTCGAGCATTTCGCTGATCAAAGGGGTGTAATCAGGCTGGCGCAGCTCGCGCTTCAGCTTGGCCAGGGTTTTGTCGAGTCTTGCGGGTTCAACCGGTTTTAACAGGTAATCAAAGGCATTATCTTCAAACGCTTTGATGGCGTAGTCGTCATACGCCGTCACAAAAACAATTTTGGGCATGGTGTCCGGATCCAGCATGCTCA
This sequence comes from Photobacterium sp. SP02, assembly GCF_038519165.1. Classification (NCBI taxonomy): domain Bacteria; kingdom Pseudomonadati; phylum Pseudomonadota; class Gammaproteobacteria; order Vibrionales; family Vibrionaceae; genus Photobacterium; species Photobacterium sp. SP02. The sequence continues at coordinate 12,135 of NZ_JASJOJ010000053.1, read as the reverse complement.
GCAGTTCGATCCCTGTGATTTGCGGCATCTGGATATCCAGAAACACCACTTCGGGCTTGAGCAGATTAATCATCTTCAAACCTTCAATGGCGTTGGCACCGCTGCCTATGATTTCAATGTCGCCGCTGTCGTGCAGCAGCTCAATCAGCTCCTCGCGGGCATAGGGTTCATCGTCTATGACAAGCGCCTTGATCATGGTTGTCCGTTCTCCTTTGGCAGCGTAATGGTGGCCAGTGTCCATTGATTGGCTTCCCAGCTCATTTGCAGACCGTATTCTTTGCCATAGCGGTTTTTCAGTCGTTTATCGACAATTTTCATGCCCAGACCGCTCTCTTCGCCCACGGGCTGATACAAGCCTGCATTATCGCGGACTTCTAACACAATACGCTCATCATTCTGACACGCGTTAATCGTCAGTTTACCGCTTGCCAGCAAATTAGACGTACCATGCTTGATGGCATTTTCCACCAATGGCTGCAGCGTAAAGGTCGGAATCGTGATATTCAATAATGCATCATCAATGTTGACTTCAACCTGCAGCCGGTCGGCAAACCGGGCACGTTCAATTTCCAGATAGGCATTCACGTGCTGTAATTCTTCTTCCAGGGTGACAGTTTCTATATTCTGCTTCAGATTGCGACGGAAAAACTGTGACAAATGCTGAATCAGCTGCCTGGCTTTATCAGGATCACGGCGGATAACCGCATTGATAGTGTTCAGCGCATTGAACAGAAAGTGCGGATTCACCTGTGCCTGCAACAGGCGCAGCTCTGCCTGAGTCAGCAGGGTTTGCTGGCGGTTATAGCGGCCGGTCAGGATCTGGTTCGACAAGAGTTTGGCGATCCCTTCTCCCAGCGTCAGGTTAATGGTGGAAAACAGCTTATGCTTGGGCTCATAGAGTTTAATGGTGCCTATCACCTCATGGTTGCCGCCAATCAGGGGGATCACCAGCGCAGAGCCTAGTTTGCACTTGTCGTAGAGCGAGCAGCAGTAGGGCACTTCATAACCGTCGGCATAGACCAGCTCGCAGTTATCTATGGCCTGCTTAGTATGCTTGGATGAAATCGGGGTGCCCGGCAAATGGTGATCATCACCAATACCAATGAAGGCAAGAATCTTGTCTCTGTCTGTAATAGAAACCGCACCGACCCCGGTTTCTTCGTAAACGATACGGGCGATCTGTTTGGAGTTTTCCTGATTAAACCCCTGGCTGAGTATGCCCACAGATCGCTGGGCTATTTTCAGTGCCCGGCTGGAAAACGCGGCGGAGTATTTTTCATAGATGGTTTTTTTATCGCGGATAATGCTCATGAACAGGGCGGCGCCCACTGAGTTGGCGATGACCATAGGCAGGGCAATGGCGCTGACCAGGCTGTAGGCTTTATCAAAAGGCTCGGCCACCGCCAGGATGATCAGCATCTGCAGGATCTCCGCAACCAGGGTAATGGCGAACACTGTCAGCGGCCGGAAAATCGCATCAAAGTTACTGCGGCGGACAAAATAACTGTGCATGATGCCGCCGATCAGACCTTCAACCGTGGTGGAGATGGCACAGGCGACATCAGTAAATCCGCCCATGCTGTAGCGGTGCATACCGCCGGTCAGACCCACGGCAAAGCCGACCACCGGGCCGCCCAGCAATCCTCCCATGACAGCGCCGATTGCCCGGGTATTGGCAATGGCATCTTCTATGTGCAGACCAAAATAAGTGCCTAAAATACAGAAAAGAGAAAACAGCACATAGCAGGCAAAACGTTGTGATAAACGGCCAGATACCGTAGTAATAGGCATAAACAGCGGTGTCTTGCTTAACAGGTAAGCTAAAACCAGATAAACACTGAGCTGTTGCAGCAGAGACAGGATGAGTTCCATGGCGGTATCGGAATAAGCTAAATGGATGTTTATGGTAGCTGTCTTTGCATGAAAGGCAATAATATACGTAAGTGTAAATTTTTATTTACGAATGGTATTTTTTCTTTACAGGCTATTGCCCCGTGAAATACCAGTTGTTATTGTCTTTGTATTGACAGGGGGAATCCTGTTGTAACTAAAACTTTACGCCCAGGTATAGCAAAATCAGGATGGCCCTATGCAGAAAGATGTGTTGAATAATGTCCATATTCAGGATGAACAAGTCCTTATTACGCCGCAACAGTTAAAAGATAAATTGCCTGTCAGTGAATCAGCGCTGTCTTTCATCGAACAATCGCGTAAAACCGTTGCCGACATTATCCATAAGCGGGATCACCGTTTACTGGTGGTCTGCGGCCCTTGTTCTATTCATGACGTCGAAGCGGCAAAAGATTATGCCCGCCGATTTAAAGAACTGGCTGCTGAAGTTGACGATCAGCTGTACCTTGTTATGCGTGTGTACTTTGAAAAACCGCGGACGACTGTCGGCTGGAAGGGCTTGATTAACGACCCGCATCTGGATGGCACTTTCGAGATTGAAGAAGGGTTACACATAGCGCGCCAACTGCTGATCGATCTGGTGGAAATGGGTATTCCTCTGGCAACAGAAGCGCTGGATCCTATCAGCCCGCAATACATCGGCGATTTGTTCAGCTGGGCAGCCATTGGTGCGCGCACCACTGAGTCGCAGACCCACCGTGAAATGGCGAGCGGTCTTTCTATGCCGGTTGGGTTCAAAAATGGCACCGATGGCAGCCTGGGGACGGCGATCAATGCCATGCAGGCGGCCGCTTCCGGCCACCGTTTCATGGGGATTAACCGTGAAGGCCAGGTGGCTTTGCTGAACACGCAGGGCAACCCGGATGGCCATGTCATTCTTCGTGGCGGCAAGCAGACCAACTATGATTCAGTGTCGGTTTCCGAATGCGAAACTGAGATGAAGTCGGCGGGTCTCACCCCGGCCTTAATGGTAGACTGTTCCCATGCCAACTCTCGCAAGGATTACCGTCGTCAGCCACTGGTTGCCGAAGATGTGATTCATCAGATCCGGGAAGGGAATCATTCCGTCATTGGCCTGATGCTGGAAAGCCATCTTAACGGCGGCAATCAGAGTGCTGATTTGGATCGCAGCGAAATGGCGTACGGCGTCTCTATCACAGATGCCTGTATTAACTGGGAAGATACCGAAAGCCTGCTGCGTCGCGCTCGTCAGGAATTAACCCCTTTCCTACAACAACGTATTAAATAATGGAATAAGAGACGAATGGTTGCGGAACTGAGCACACTACGAGATCAAATTGATGAAGTCGATAAGCAGATGGTCGCGCTATTGGCGCGCCGTCTGGCTTTGGTCGAAGAAGTCGGCCATGTCAAAAGCCAGCACGGTCTGCCGATTTATGCCCCGGATCGTGAAGCCGCCATGCTGGCATCACGGCGACAGGAAGCCGCTGATCAGGGCGTGCCGCCGGATCTGATCGAAGATATTCTGCGCCGCACCATGCGTGAATCTTATGCCAGTGAAAATGATTCAGGTTTTAAATGCCTGAAACCTGAATTGCGCCCGATCGTTGTCGTTGGTGGTCATGGTCAGTTGGGCCGTCTGTTCTGTCGTCTGTTTGAGCTGTCGGGCTATCAGGTACGTACCTTGGGTAGTCAGGATTGGGACAAAGCGGATGAATTGCTCAAAGATGCCGGGATGGTTGTGGTGACCGTACCGATTCATCTGACCGAACAAGTGATCCGCCGCCTGCCTAAATTGCCGGATGATTGCATTCTGGCTGATCTGACTTCGATTAAGAGCGGACCGGTGCAGGCAATGCTGGAAGCGCATCAGGGACCTGTGGTGGGGCTGCACCCCATGTTCGGACCGGATATCAGCAGCCTGGCGAAACAAGTGGTGGTTTACTGCGACGGTCGTAACCCGGAAAGCTACCAGTGGCTGCTGGAGCAGATCCAGATCTGGGGCGCGAGCCTGAACCGGATCAGTGCCATCGAGCATGATCAGGGGATGACCCTGATTCAGGCACTGCGGCATTTCACATCGTTTGTGTATGGTGTTCACCTGGCCGAAGAAGATCCGCGCTTAGATCAGCTGTTGTCTCTCAGCTCACCGATTTACCGTCTGGAACTGGCGATGGTCGGACGGCTGTTTGCACAGGACGGGCAGCTTTATGCAGATATCATCATGTCTTCGCCGCAAAATCTGGCCATGATTAAGCGTTTTCACCAGCGCTTTGGTGATGCCATCGCCATTCTGGAAAACAAAGATAAAGCCGCGTTTAAGCAGGCATTTGATCAGGTGGAAAGCTGGTTTGGTGATTACGCCGGACGCTTTTTGAAAGAAAGCCAGTCGTTGCTACGACAGGCGAACGATGCGACCCACAGAGGTTAATTCGCTTCGTTTCTGTCCACATATTCGTTGTTGTTAACATAAAAAGAAGGCCAGCTTTTGCTGGCCTTGCTGCGTTTATTCTTCCAGATAATCGACTTCGGTCGGTTTGACGTTTTCACTGGGGTAACAGCCTAACACCTTGATAAATCGTGTCAGTCGGGTCAGTTCTTCGAGAGCCTGCTGCATGGCCTCGGACTTCAAATTCGTTTCAACATCGACATAGAACATTTCTTCCCATGGATTGCCGATCACAGGCCGTGACTCCAGTTTCGCCATATTGATGTTGAGATTGCGCAGCACCAGCAGGCATTCAACCAGTGAGCCGGGTTTCTGGCCGGTTGACATGATGAGTGTGGTTTTGGCCGGGATCAGCGGCGTGACATCGACAGCTTTCCGGGCAACGACAATAAAGCGGGTAAAGTTTTCCTGCTGGTTGGCAATACCGGTTTTCAGCGGGGTTAAGCCATACAGCTCACCGCTGGACGCATTGCCAATGGCGGCGACATTCGGCTGTTTAAGTTCAGCGACCTGCTGCATGGCATCGGCAGTGCTGGAAGTATATTCCTGCCTGATGTCGCCCATAGTGCGAAGGTACTCACTGCATTGCTGGTGGGGTTGCGGATGGGAATACAGGGTATCAATTTGATCCAGCGAGGTCGGAACGGCTGTCAGCAGGCAGTGTTCAATCGGCTGGGTAATTTCGCCCACAATCGACAGACTGGTGTGCTGCAGCAAATCGTACACTTCGTTAATCGAACCTGAGCTGGTGTTTTCAATCGGCAGGACGCCGTAGTCAGCCTGACCGGTTTCTACCACATTGACCACATCACGGAAATTGGAACAGCTCATCTCAACCAGTTTGGTTTGCTTCCGGCTGAAGTACTGACGGCTGGCCAGGTTGGAATACGATCCTTTGGCGCCCAGAAAAGACACGCGAACCACAGGCTGAAGGCTGTCGGGGTTGGTCAGCTTTTGCAGATAAGCCTGCTGGAAAAGCACAGAGTCTTCAATAATGGTATGAAAGATCTGAGTGACATAGTTGGCATCCAGTTGGTGTTGCTTGCCTTGATCAATCAGTCTCAGTAACAGTGCTTGCTCTCTTTCCTGATCCCGGACAGGTTTGGTGGTTTTGATTTTGCTTTTGGCGACTTCCAGGCTCAGCTGACGCCGTTCTGCCAGTAGCGCCAGAATTTCATTGTCTATCCGAGTGACATGGGTTCGGATCTCGTCCAGTGAGTGATAGCTTTTGGTCATTCTGGTTCCCTGTCTGTGCGTATTTTATAGTTATGCTTACAAAAAAGCCCCCCGATTGGGAGGCTTGCTGTTCGTCTTTCGCTGCTTTCTTGCGTAACGATAGCCCCCACTTAAGGTGAGCGAAAAAAGAAGTGAAAGAAAAACAGTGCGTATTGAATCATGTGTCAGTCAGTCTCGTGAATATGCTGGCTAAATATTGTCTAGGAATCACCCTATGGCGAGTCGGTGATCTTGTCAAGAATAAAAAGCCCCGCCATGCGGCAGGGCTTGTTAGGAAGGGTTCAGGCTTCGAAGTCTTCTTCTTCTGCGATTTCGTCTTCAGTCAATACAGGCTTCTGGCTGTGACTGGCTCGACGGGCTTCCGATTTGTGTGATTGCTTGCTCAGCTGTCGCTCCAGTTTCTGATACATGTCTTTAATGGCGGCGTACATATTTTCCTGTTCAGAGGATGCCACAATGTTCCCCCCTGGAATGCCGGCTGTTGCTTCCACCTTGAAGTGCCGGTTAGGTTCTTGGCTGATAACAGCATGTTTGCCGATCAGCGGGACTTGAAAGCGCTCTAACTTACTGAATTTTTCTTCAATGCGCTCACGGATAGCAGGGGTGACATCAATGTTTTTGCCTGTGACTTCTACTTGCATAGTCTCTCTCCTGTTTTGCTACCCCTTGGTGGGTTAACTTCAGATTACTCTTCTCAAGCGTGAATAAAGTGATCTGGATCAACTTTGATAAGTAAAATAATTCACCAATTTATTTCTGTGACTTGTTCTGCTTTGTGACAAGAAAATGAATAAAAACCCCTTGTCGAGGGCATGATGAATGCGGCAGTATGGAATGAGTTGATGACTGGCGGCCAGTGCTGCTCAGGGGTGTTTTTCGGCCTGAAGCAGAGCGTTTCGCCATGAATGTCAGGACCCACTGAAATTAGATTGAGTGCAGTCATCCGCGAGAATAAAAAACGGCAGCCATCTGGCTGCCGTTTGTCGTTTTATCTGTCTCTGGATCAGACTGGATTGAGATCAATCAGTCGCTGAGCATGTTCGGCCGGTGTTTCCAGGCCAAGCTTTTCATAGGCGGTTTGCATCAGCGGCAGCGATTGACGTGCCGCTTCAGTATCCGGATACAGACGCTGAATTTGCTGGCAGCGGTTGACGGCGGCCACCCAGGCTTCACGGCGGATATAAAAGTCGGCAGCGGCTAACTCGTAATTGGCCAGACGGTTTTTCAGGTAAACCAGTCTTGCTTTGGCATCTGCGGCATACTGGCTGGCTGGGTAGCGATCCAGCAGGCGCTTAAAGTCACGAAAGGCCTGGCGAGCCGGTTCCGGATCCCTGTCGTGGCGATCAATATCAAACACATCGTGCATGAAAGAACGATCCTGAGCCATGTGCGTCAGGCCACGCATATAGAGCACCCAGTCTGCTTTTTCATGGGTCGGGTTCAATCGGGTAAAGCGATCTATGGTTGCTTCGCCAAGGGCCAAATCATCGTTCTTGTAATAAGCGTAAATCAGATCAAGCTGCACCTGCTCTGAATAAGCGCCGAACGGATAACGTGAATCCAGTGCTTCTAATCGTTCAATGGCTGTTACCCAGCTACCACTTTGTAAGGCTTGCTGAGCACTGCCGTACAGCTCAGAAGGCGGAATATCCGGTACCACTTCCTCTGTACTGGAGCAACCAGACACAATAGCGGCGGCAAGAAATGTCGTGATTATCAGGCGTTTCATTGCGGCGTCAGTTTCCTTGGTCATAATTTATTTCTGTGATCCATTACGGTCAGCGCCGTTAACAGATACAATGACAACTAATATCTGTCATTTTACGCAGCGTTTAGGCTTTAGTCTCACGCTTTTTGAAAAAGTTCTTTATGGCACAGCAAATAGAGTTAAGCAACATAGTAAACGATAGCCAGCTTGGTCAACGTCTTGATCAGGCTCTGGCTGAACTGTTTTCCGATTATTCCCGTTCGCGGATCAAAGACTGGATTCTCAATGGCAGCGTCTGCGTCAATGGCGCAGTGGTGACTAAACCCCGCCTTAAAATGATGGGCGGTGAAAAACTCACTGTTGTGGCTGAGATTGAAGATGAAGAGCGCTGGATTGCGCAAGACATTCCGCTCAACATTGTTTATGAAGATGAGCATCTGCTGGTGATTAACAAGCCACGTGATTTTGTGGTTCACCCGGGTGCAGGCACGCCGGACGGTACTGTGCTCAATGCACTGTTACATCACTGCCCGTCTCTTGCCGAAGTACCGCGAGCCGGTATTGTGCACCGTCTTGATAAAGACACGACGGGTCTGATGGTGGTGGCGAAAACGATTCAGGCGCAGACCCGACTGGTTCGTGCGCTGCAAAAACGTAAAATTACCCGTGAATATGAAGCGGTTGCCATGGGCAAAATGACCGGGGGTGGCGTGGTTGAAAAGCCGATTGGCCGTCACTCCACCAAGCGCACTTCAATGGCGGTACATGAGTTGGGCAAACCGGCTATCACCCATTATCGTGTCGCTGAGCACTTTCGTGAACACACCAGCCTGGTGCTGCGTCTGGAGACAGGGCGTACCCACCAGATCCGTGTTCACATGGCGTATCTTTCGCACCCGCTGGTGGGGGATACCCTGTACGGCGGTCGTCCACGTCCGCCACGCAATGCCTCTCAGGAAGTGATTCTCGCGCTTCGTGCTTTTGATCGCCAGGCTCTGCATGCTCGTATGCTGCGGCTTGACCACCCAATTACCGGTGAGTTGATGGAATGGCATGCTGAGACACCGAAAGACATGGTGGCTTTAGTCGAGACTCTGCGTCAGGACAAGCTTGACCATCCAGAGGACGATTACTGATATGTGGATTACCCCAGACTGGCCAGCGCCTGCGAATGTCAAAGCCGTCAGTACCACCCGTTTCGGGGGTATCAGCCAGGGGCCCTATGCGGGTCTCAATCTGGGGGATCATGTGGGCGATGAGCCGGCAGCTGTTGCGCATAATCGTCAATGGCTGCAGCAACAACTGGGTTTGGCGCATGCGCCTGCCTGGTTGTCGCAGACCCACAGCACGATAGTACAGGAACTGCATGAGCCGCTGACGGAGATTCCCCATGCGGATGCCAGTATTACCCGGCAGCTGGGATTAGCCGGTACTGTGATGACAGCAGATTGCTTACCTGTATTGCTGTGCGATCGTCAGGGCACTCAGGTGGGAGCCGTGCATGCCGGATGGCGAGGTTTGGCTGACGGTATTATTGAACAAACGGTGGCGTGTTTTGGTCAAGCACCGGATCAATTACTGGCCTGGCTGGGACCTGCCATTGGGCCGCAAGCCTTTGAGGTCGGCGGGGAAGTCAGGGAGCAATTTCTGGCCGATGATCCAGCGGCGGAATCTGCATTCCTGCCACAAGGTGACAAATGGCTGGCGGATATCTATCAGCTGGCCCGATTGCGTTTACACCGTCTGGGCGTGACTCAGGTTTTCGGTGGCAGTGAGTGTACCGTCAGCGACGCTTCCCGTTTCTTTTCTTATCGCCGGGATGGCGTAACCGGACGTCAGGCCAGTTTAATCTGGCTGGAAAAATAAACCTCTGCCATTACCGCCTCCAAAACAGCGGCCTTGAGTCGCTTTCTAATATCCCCACATTTTATGCTTGAAAAGCACAAGGCGCGCAACCATATACAAAGATAATGACAAGGTCATATCTAGAGTGGAGGACTTATGCGTCTTGACCGGTTTACAAGCAAATTTCAATTAGCGATTTCTGATGCGCAGTCGCTGGCTTTAGGACGAGACCATCAGTATATCGAACCTGTGCATTTGATGATGGCACTGATGAATCAGGACAGCAGTACCACGCGGCCGCTGCTGACTCTGCTGAATGTAGATATTACCCAATTGCGTTCCAGTCTGTCCGAACAGCTCGATCGTTTACCCAAAGTAAGCGGTATCGGCGGCGATGTGCAGTTATCCCATGGTATGGGCGTGCTGTTTAACATGTGCGATAAGCTGGCTCAGAAACGCAAAGACAAATACATCTCTTCCGAGCTGTTTATTCTGGCTGCGGTGGACGACAAAGGTCCGCTGGGCGAGCTATTGCGTAAGTTTGGCTTGAGTGCAGAAAAAGTTGAACAGGCGATTGAGAAAATCCGCGGTGGTCAGAAAGTTGATGATCCCAATGCCGAAGAAAACCGTCAGGCGCTGGAAAAGTTCACTATAGATCTGACCGAGCGCGCCGAGCAAGGCAAGCTGGATCCTGTGATCGGCCGCGATGAAGAAATCCGCCGTACTATTCAGGTCTTGCAGCGCCGCACAAAGAACAATCCTGTCCTTATCGGTGAGCCGGGGGTGGGTAAAACGGCGATTGTTGAAGGTCTTGCCCAGCGTATTGTCAATGGCGAAGTACCTGAAGGACTGCGCAATAAGCGCGTACTGTCCTTGGATATGGGCGCATTGATTGCTGGTGCTAAATACCGTGGCGAGTTTGAAGAGCGCCTCAAATCAGTATTGAACGAACTGGCGCAGGAAGAGGGCAGTGTCATCCTCTTTATTGATGAGCTGCATACCATGGTTGGTGCCGGTAAAGGTGAAGGTGCCATGGATGCCGGTAACATGCTTAAACCTGCGCTGGCCCGTGGCGAACTTCATTGCGTCGGGGCAACAACACTGGACGAATACCGCCAGTTTATAGAAAAAGATGCCGCGCTGGAGCGCCGTTTCCAGAAAGTGCTGGTGGAAGAGCCAAACGTTGAAGATACCATCGCGATTTTACGGGGCCTGAAAGAGCGTTATGCGCTGCATCATCATGTCGAAATTACCGATCCGGCGATTGTCGCGGCGGCTAGCCTGTCGCACCGGTATATTTCTGATCGCCAGTTGCCTGACAAGGCGATTGACCTTATCGATGAGGCGGCTTCCAGTATCCGTATGCAAATTGATTCCAAGCCGGAATCTCTGGATCGCCTTGAGCGCCGAATCATTCAGCTGAAAATCGAGCAACAGGCGCTGTCGAAAGAAAGTGACGACGCCAGCCAGAAACGTCTGGCCGTGCTCAGTGAAGAGCTGGAAGGCAAAGAGAGCGAGTACGCTGAACTGGAAGAAGTCTGGAAAGCAGAAAAAGCAGCGCTGTCTGGCACTCAGCATATTAAAGCGGAGCTGGAACAGGCGAGAACCGACATGGAGATTGCCCGGCGTGCGGGGGATCTGAATCGCATGTCTGAGCTGCAATACGGCAAAATTCCCGAACTGGAGAAACAACTCGATCTGGCTGCCCAGGCAGAAATGCAGGAAATGAGTCTGCTGAAAAACCGCGTCACAGATGCTGAGATTGCCGAAGTGCTGTCACGTCAGACCGGTATTCCGGTATCCCGGATGCTGGAAGGCGAACGCGATAAGCTGCTGCGGATGGAAGAAGCGCTGCATCAGCGGGTCATAGGCCAGGACGAAGCTGTTAATTCAGTGGCGAATGCTATCCGTCGCAGCCGGGCAGGTTTATCTGATCCCAACCGGCCTATCGGTTCATTCCTGTTCCTGGGCCCGACAGGGGTCGGTAAAACAGAGCTGTGCAAGGCGCTGGCCAACTTCATGTTTGACAGTGATGACGCCATGGTGCGTATTGATATGTCAGAGTTCATGGAGAAACACTCCGTCGCCCGGCTTGTTGGTGCACCTCCGGGTTATGTTGGCTATGAAGAGGGCGGATACCTGACCGAAGCGGTTCGCCGGCGTCCTTATTCCGTCATTTTACTGGATGAAGTAGAAAAGGCGCATCCGGACGTGTTCAACATTTTGCTGCAAGTGCTGGATGATGGCCGCCTAACTGATGGGCAGGGCAGAACGGTCGACTTCCGTAACAGCGTCATCATCATGACATCGAATCTGGGTTCTGATCGTATTCAGGAGCATTTTGGTGAGCTTGATTATGCCGGTATCAAACATCTGGTTATGGACGTCGTGGGCCATCACTTCCGCCCTGAGTTCATTAACCGTGTCGATGAAACCGTTGTGTTCCATCCTCTGGGTGATAAGCACATCAAAGATATCGCCCGAATTCAGATTGGTCGCCTGAGTGATCGACTGGAAGAAAAAGGCTTTGAACTGAAAGTAGAAGATTCTGCGTTGGATTTGATTGCAAGCGCAGGTTTCGATCCTGTATATGGTGCTCGCCCGCTGAAACGAGCGATCCAGCAATACATTGAAAACCCATTGGCGCAGGATATCCTTTCCGGGAAATTAACGGTTGATAAGCCAATTGTGCTGGCCGCCAAGGATGAGCATATCTCTGCCAGCCAATAAAATCGTGAGACTAAAGTAAGAAAAGCCTGCTCGATTGCAGGCTTTTTTGTATCTCCCGCTTCTGTTTTGTGTGTTTTTTGGTCGTAAATCCGATGTTTGTTCAAAAAGAAGCCTGTTGAAATTTATTTGTGATTTTACGCTTGCCAAGGTGCGCGAACTCTCTATAATGCCGCCTCACTGACACGGAGAACGGCGCTTACAGCCAAGGCCATGTCAGAAAGCTCTTTAACAATTTGACCATGCAATCTGTGTGGGCACTCGACAATGATACAGTCATAAAAGATTTATCAGTGAA
>NZ_JASJOJ010000052.1:0-28942 GCF_038519165.1 Photobacterium sp. SP02 | reverse complement strand
TGGGTTAAGCTCAGGAGAATAGGGAGGCAGTTTGATGATGCTGATATTCTCAAATGGATTCGCGATGTCATCAGTATGCCATCCCGCACCATCCATGATCACGACGGCATGTCGGTCTTTTTCTGTCACGCTTGAGATTTGCCTGAGGTGTTCGATCATGATTTCTTTATTGACCCAAGGAACAACAATCGCTTCACCGATTCCTCGTTATCCATGTGTGTTATTGGTTTTGGAGGTTTTGCAACGGTTTCACTTGGGGTATGTCTGAAGCCAGCCGACTGATAATATAACGGCTTGCTTAGCAATGTGATGAATCGAGCTTAAAGGTGTACTGATGCTGAAAAAATTGAGTTACTTGGCTTTGTTTCTGATGGCAGTGGTCGTGACTGGCACATATCTGGCCTTCAATGTACCAGAACAGCCTGAAGTTGCGTCTGGAGCACAAGTTAGCCAGTACAGTATTCGCTGTGTCGAAAATGCACCAGCAGCGTCGATAGATAAAAATGGTGAGTTAAGTATTACGGTCTGGAATATTTACAAGCAGCAGCGAGATAGCTGGCATCAGGCTCTCGTCGGGTTTAGTGCAGACAGTGACTTAGTCCTGTTACAGGAGGCGAAATTAACTCAGGAGCTCGGCCAGTACCTGCAAGAAAGTCGCTGGCAGGTGACAATGGCAAATGCTTTTACCTTTTTGGATACACCTGCGGGGGTAATGAACTTGTCACGGCAAAAGGCAGAAAAGACCTGTGCTTATCTGGCGGTGGAGCCCTGGCTTCGTTTACCTAAATCCGCATTGTTGTCGAGATACCCCTTATCAGATGGATCAACCCTCACTGTGGTGAATTTGCATGGAATTAATTTTGCTTGGGGGGTGGATGAGTATCGGGCGCAGTTCGCAGCATTAGCGAGTCAGATTGGTAAGGCAGAAGGCCCTGTGATCGTGGCCGGAGATTTCAATACCTGGCGCGAGGAGCGGATGGCAGTGGTTGAAGAGTTCGCTGAACAGTTAGCACTTAGTGAGGTGACAATGGACAAAGATCTGCGTATCAGAATCTTCGGTTGGCCGCTTGATCATTTATTCTACCGTGGTCTGAGGCTGGAACAGGCAGAGGCACCAGTAACTGATGCCTCAGACCATCACCCAATCATTGCCCGTTTCAGGCTGTTAGAATCAAAAGGGGCCAAACAGTAACGACCAGCAGCCAAGGTAATGCTGCAATCACAATGGCTTTGGCACGTTCAATACCACACCACAGGCTGACAGCTATATAGCTAAGCGCAATATACCAAGGTGCAAGCAAAGGTATACTGGAGGCAAAAGCGGCCCAGGGATGATTCATCGGCAGCTTAATGAAAGCGTTCAAACTGTTCAAGTCTGCGGCATTTGGCAGTATCTGCGATGAGTTGAACAGCACATTCAGATAGCTGGCCAGATCACCGATCAGAGTTGGCAGCATAATAAAGCAGCTCGCAGCCAGCCACTTGCCGAAACTTTGTGGCGCTTTGCTGTTCTTGGTCGCCAGATTCAACCAAAGCGCCAAAAGTAGGAGACTGGCAGTGCGACCGAAAATATCACTGAACACTTCTCCGGCCAGCAGCACTTCCCGTGACAGCCAGTTAAGCTGATTTTCTTCCGTCAGCTGGGGTAACTGGTTGCGAAGTGTGTCCTGCAACCAAGCCAGATCGACCTGATTGAAGTAACTGCCCCATAAACCAAAGGGGGTGAGTATCAATAGCAGATAAGGTAACAGCGCCCATTTGGGGCGCTGATGCAGTGCGGTGAAGCAATCTACCGGTGAGCGAAACAAGTCCAGTAAAGCGATAAATGGATTGCTGGACGGCATCATACGCTCACCTTAGTGACATCGACAAACAGCTTCAGTTTCTGGCCCGGCTTGAGGTACTTCTGACTGCCCAGCTGATTCCATTTAATCACATCTGCTAATTTCACATTGAAACGATCCGCGATAGCACTGAGGTTGTCGCCGGTGCGGACTTCATAGAAAACCGTTCTGATCACACCGCCGTTTTGGCTGGTTTTCCAGATGTTCAGCTTCTGTCCGACGCGAAGCGTTGATTGCTTGCTTAAGCCGTTCCATTTCATCAGCTCTTTAATACTGACTTGCTGCTTTTTCGCGATGGTCCACAAACTGTCACCGGATTCCACCTTGTAAATCGTGCGGTATCCGCTGCCGTGGCTGACCTGGGAGCGAACTTCAGTCAGGCTTGGAAATGCATTTTCACCATTCATCGCAACAGGGATAAGAATATACTTACCCGCTCTGATGCCTGAACCTGCCATTTTGTTAGCCCGTTGAATGAGATCAACCGAGGTATGGTGCTTCTTGGCCAGCACGCTCAGGTTGTCTCCGGCTTTGACCTGATAGCGCACGACTTTCATGCCCTGCCGGCCATTCGCTTCAAAGGATTGATTGAAAGTCGCGACATTTGCGACCGGTAGCAGGAGGTGGGTCTGACCTTCGGGGGCTGTTGCCCATTGATTATAAGCAGGATTGAGCGATTTCAGCTCAGAAAGAGAAAGTCCTGCGTATTTGGCGGCCATAGCCAAATCCATCTGAGTGTTTGGATCGACGGTTGCAACCGCAGGCTCATTGGCTATGAAAGGAATATCGACGCCGTATTTGCTTTGCTGACGGACGATGTCAGCAACAGCCAGCAGCTTGGGAACGTATCCGCTGGTCTCTTCCGGCAGATCCAGTGACCAGAAGTCTGTCGGTTTACCGGCTTTCTTATTTTCACGAATTGCCCGGAATACTCTGCCTTCTCCTGAGTTATAAGCGGCAAGTGCATGAAGCCAGTTACCATCGAAACGGCGGTTGAGGTACTCAAGCAGGTCAAGGGCTGCTTCGGTTGACTTGACGACATCACGGCGACCGTCATACCACCAGTTTTGCTTCAGGCCAAACTGGCGGCCTGTGCCCGGGATGATTTGCCACAAACCGGCCGCGCGGCCATGGGAATAGGCAAACTGGTCAAATGAACTTTCTACGATAGGCAGCAGTACCAATTCGAGTGGCATGCCCCGTTTTTCGACGGCGTCAGTAATGTGGTAGAGGAAGGGTTCTGCACGTGAAGCGACAATAGTGAGATGCCCGGGGTGGCGAAGATACCAGTTGCGGTAGTAATTGACACGTTTGTTATCCGGGACATCGAGCTTGAGTTGCATCGCAATGCGTTGCCATGCATCATCCTGTTCCTGTGGTGTGACCACAGGTGCCGGCGGCTCAACAGCAGCCATTGGTGTATCCAATGCCGTCGCTGACTTGTCTGTTGTGCCTGTATCTGTATTGTTATTATTTTGCGCTGCAGCTGAACTTTCCTGATTAGTTGCCACAGGCTCTTGTTGAGAATTTCCTGTTATTTGGCAACCAGCCAGAAGCAGCGCACTCGCTAAAAAAAATCGGGATTTCATGTAACCTGCCTTTAGCCAAAATCGCAGGTGATAATACTTGGCGAAAGGTGCTGGTTACAAGTGACCGTCCTTCAAAAATTGTCCTTCCAACGTCTGAGGGCGGCGAAGGTTTCCAGGTCACTGTCGTTAACCGCTTTATCTGAAACAGCTTTTTTGATACTTGGCTGATCACAACGTAAAAACGGATTGACGCGTTTTTCCAGCCCTAAAGTCGTTGGAATCGTACTTATCCCCCGAGCACGTCGCTGACTGACCTCTTCACGGTAACGCTGCAGGTGAGGATTATCCTGCTCTGCAACTAACGCAAAGGCCAGGTTACTACTGGTATATTCATGTGCACAGAAAACTTCTGTTTCGTCTGGCAATGCGGTTAATTTTTGTAACGAATTGTACATCTGCGCTGCCGTGCCTTCAAAAAGACGGCCGCAGCCTGCAGAGAACAATGTGTCGCCGCAGAAAAGCTTGCCATCGCCAACGTAGGCAATATGTCCCGAGGTATGGCCGGGCAAGCCCAGCACCATGAAACGTTCGCCGAAAATATCGACCTGATCGCCATCTTCGACAGACTGTGTCAGCCCGGGAATGGCTTCAGATCCGGGGCCCACTATTTTACAGGCAGGAAAAGCTCGCTTAAGTTCACTGATTCCGCCAACATGATCATGATGGTGATGGGTAATCAGGATAGCTTCAAGTGTCAGAAAGTTGGTGTTTAAGCAATCCAGAACAGGAGTGGCGTCGCCCGGGTCAACAACAACACAGCGATTATCCGGTCCTTGAATTAGCCAGATGTAATTGTCGTTAAATGCAGGTATGCTCTTAATAGTTAGCATGAAATTGTCTCCAGTCCTTGATGTGTGAGTCATCATTTATGAAGCCAGCCCGCACGATAAAAGAAATCGACACACCCTATTCCTGGTCTCAGCTGGTTCAGGGAGAATGGGCGGCACAAATGCTTCAGGCTCAGCTGGATGAATGGTGGCCGAGACTCTTTGGCTACCACATGCTGAAGTTGGGCGGCCTGAGCTGCGAATTCGTCAGTGGCCATTGTAACATCCGCCATCAGGTTTGTATTGATCGCGATAATCCGCTTCGCAATCTTGAAGCCGATCCTATGGCATTACCTTTTCTGGAAAAATCCTTTGATGCCTGTGTGTTAGCGCATCAGCTGGATTTCTGTGGCGATCCCCATTCTTTGCTTCGGGAAGTTGACAGGGTGCTGGTCGATGACGGCTATCTGCTGATCACGGGCTATAATCCACTGAGCTTGCACGGTATGCGGGGGCTGTTGCCCTGGAACCGGAAACGTGCGCCTTGGTCGGGACGTATGTTCATGCCTATCCGGGTCAAAGACTGGCTGGGGGTGCTGAATTACGAAGTGGTATTTCATGAAAATCTGGCGATTTTACCGCCCACCCGATATCCGGCGTTTTCTGCCTGGGCAGAAAGTATGCTGTCGGGATCCTTCTCCGGAGTCGGCGGGATTTATCTGATTGTGGCCAGAAAGCGAACCTTTCCACTCAAGCCGATCAAGCCAAGCTGGAAGCTGCGGCGACAACTCACGCCAATCAGTGTGAATTGCCGCACTCAGGCTAACAAGAAGCAGTCGGGATAATACCGGCTGAGAGCTGTCAGCTTTCCTGGTAACCGGTATCGTCTTTCGAGGGGGATTCGGCCGCCTGGCGGGCCAGCTCATCGCAGCGTTCGTTTTCGGGATGGCCGGCGTGGCCTTTTACCCAGTGCCAGCGCACTTGATGGCGTTGCGTTTCCTGTTCCAACTGCTGCCACAGATCCGCATTTTTGACCGGTTTTTTATCTGCTGTTTTCCAGCCGCGCTTTTTCCAGTTGTGGATCCACTGTGTGATACCCTGACGCACATATTGGCTATCAGTGGTCAAATCAACCTCGCAAGATTCTTTGAGGCTGGCCAGTCCGACTATGGCCGCTAACAGTTCCATGCGATTATTGGTGGTCATGAAGAAGCCATCATTGAGCTCTTTGACATGGCCTTTATAACGTAAAATTGTGCCATAGCCGCCTGGACCTGGGTTGCCGAGGCAAGAACCGTCGGTGAAAATCTCTACCTGCTTGGTCATCTTTGGTAGTATTCATCTTTATTAAAACTCTAGTCTGACATAACCGATACTATGAAAGCCACCAATGAACGCATAATTGTATTTGATACCGAAACCACAGGTATGAATATGACCGGCCCTCACTATGAAGGGCATCGCATCGTTGAAATCGGTGCGGTGGAAATTGTTAACCGAAAATTCACCGGGCGGACCTTCCACGTCTACATCAAACCGGATCGTCCGATTGATCCTGAAGCCGTCGCTGTTCATGGTATTACGGACGATTTTCTGCGTGATAAGCCGAGCTATGCTGACATCCATCACGAGTTTATGGATTTTATCCGCGGTGCTGAGCTGGTCGCACATAACGCCCCCTTCGATATCGGCTTCATGGATTATGAATTCAGGAAGCTGAATCCTTCGATCGGAAAAACCACCGACTTTTGCTCGGTGACCGATACCCTGGATATGGCGAAGAAAATCTTCCCGGGTAAACGCAATAATCTGGACATACTTTGCTCGCGCTACGGTATTGATAACTCGCACCGTACACTGCACGGCGCGTTGCTCGATGCTGAGATCCTGGCCGACGTTTATCTGATGATGACAGGCGGGCAGACCTCGCTGGCACTCAATGCCGCCGGTGAAGAAAGTGACAGTGGTGCAGAAAGCGGGATACGCCGTCTTGCCTCGGGAAGGAAAACATTAAAGATTATTCGTGCTTCTGCCGATGAACTAGAAGCGCATGAAGCGCGTTTAGATATCATCGAGAAAAAAGGTGACGTCACACTCTGGCGTCGATAGGAGAAGCATGCGAAGGCTAGCGTTACTGTCTACATTGATCCCGGTGCTGCTTGGTACGCAAAGCGTGCAGGCAGCGTCCTGGCTGGACAACCGATTCCGGGTTGATCCTACCATCAAGCAAGTGGCCTTCGTGGTAGAAAGAGAAACCGAGAACCAGAATGTGGTCTTGGTCAGGCCGGACGGGGTGAAATATTATCCGTGGCGGCATCCGGATAATGTCGCCTGGCACGAAGAGCCGGACAGGGACATCATCACGATTGAAAACCCGATGCCGGGCCCCTGGCAGGCGGTTGGCCGGGTCAGTGATAAGAATCAGATCAAGGTGCTCTCCAACCTCAAGCTGGATGTGGCGCCGTTGCCGGAAAGATTGTATCAGAGCGAATCTTACAAATTCACCGCTCGCCTGACCCAGGATGGTGAGCTGCTCACCGACAGGGATTTTCTCGACAGCGTCAAGATGTCGGTGAATTTCTTTGAATATGTGGACGAGCCTGAAACACAATCTGAAGATGCCTTGCCCACCCCTCTGTCATTGGGCGAATTTGCCGATGATGGGCTGAATCTTGATGAAGCCCCCGGAGACGGCGTGTTCACCGTCGCCCTGCCGGTACATATCCAGCCGGGTCGATACCGGGTGAATATCACCTCAGGCAATGGCATTTTTCTCCGTACTCATGAGCAGCAGGTGATGGTTTATCCGCCACCGGTATTATCCACCTTCATTCAGGCGAGAGCGCAGGAAGATTCCCATAAGTTGGTGGTGACCTCTGATGAAGGCATGATTGAACCTGGCTCTGTGTCGGTGCATGTCGAGCAGGACGCACCGGATGGCAGCGTGACTATCAGCCAGGAACAGTCTCAGCCAGAGACAACTAACCTGGACGTTGCCGTTCCAAACCTGCACCAGCCTGGCAGTTATGCCTGGTCCGGGTGGGTGTATGCTACGGATACTTATCAAAAGCGGCCTTTGGTTTTTCCGTTAGAGAAAAGCCATTTTGCCATTACGTCGATTCTGCAATTAGATAAGAACCTGGCAGAGTTCCGTGCCCGGCAAGAGGAAAAAGCCCGGCTTGAAGCTGAAAAGCAGCGACTTGAAGAGCAACTGGCCGCCCGCAGTCAGGCATGGAAGCTGATTCTGGCGGGTAACGGTGTGATGGTATTGATGGCGCTGGTCTTTGTGATGCTGAGAAAAAGGCGAACAAAATCGGTTGCAGCCGAGCCGGAAGCACCGAAATTGGAAATACCACCGGATGTCAAAGTCTAGCCGCGTAAGGTGCGGTGAATGCTGAACTGGCTATCATGCTAATCAGGCCAGCGAATCAGATGAAAAGAAAAAGGGAAGCGCTATGCTTCCCTTTTAGTTTGTGCTTTCAACAAGCAGATGTGTTTACGCAAGCAGGCAGATACGTAAGCAAATAGTTACGCAGCATTTTCAATGTTTTTCTGCGTATCAGCCACGCCTGCGACTAAACGCTGGGGGTCGAAGTCATCCACATTGATGGTGCGCAGACGGCCAGCTTCAGCACGTCGCAGCAGCTCAGCTTCATCTTCGTTGATAGCTTTCAGCTCCAGGCCGGTGTCAGCCACTTTATCCAGCTGCATAAACGGCAGTTTTTTACCTGCAGCCTGGCACACACGGTCGTATAAAGGTTCAGCAGCCAGAATGTCTTTCAGCGCTTCTTCCATCATACCTGCCGGGTTAGTCTCAATGGCTTCAAGGAACTGGCCGCGGCCTAACCGGTCACGGGTTTCACACGGTGTTTGCAGCATAACGGCCAGCTTGTGATCCAGTTTGTCGCTGGGTTGAACACGGGACAGACCACGCGGCAAGATCAGCACGCGAAGCAGCCCGGCAACGGCACGGTTAGGGAAGTTGCGCAGGAACTGGTCGATGGCTTGCTCGGTCTGATACAGCGCATCCTGCAGGCCCCAGTGAACCAGCGGCAGATCTTCTTGCTTACTGCCGTCATCGGCATAACGTTTCAGGGTCGCAGAGGCCAGATACAGCTGGCTCAGGATATCCCCCAGACGCGCTGACAGGCGTTCTTTACGCTTCAGTGAACCACCCAGAACAGCCATTGACATATCAGACAGCAAAGCCATGTTGGCACTGTAGCGGTTCAACTGCTGGTAATAGCGTTTAGTGGCGTCTTTGCGCGGTGAGGAAGAGCTGCGACCGTCGGTCAGACCCAGCCAGAATGAGCGCATCAAATTACTGATCACAAAGCCAATATGCCCAAACAGCGCATCGTCAAAGTCGATCAGTGCCTGGCGCTGGTCTTCGTTGTAGGCGGCATTCATTTCTGTCAGCACATAAGGATGACAGCGAATGGCACCCTGACCGTAGATAATCATGGAGCGGGTCAGGATATTGGCGCCTTCCACGGTGATCGCGATAGGTGCACCCTGATAGCCCCGCGCCAGGAAGTTACTTGGGCCCAGGCAGATGCCCTTACCGCCGATGATGTCCATCGCGTCTATGATTCCGCGCTGGCTGCGGTGAGTACAGTGGTATTTCACGATGGCAGAAATAACCGACGGCTTTTCACCGAGATCAATACCGGAGACCGTCAGGCTGCTGGCAGCGTCCAGTACATAAGCATTACCGGCAATACGTGCCAGCGGCTCTTCAATCCCTTCCATCTTACCGATAGGCAGCTTGAACTGACGACGGATACGCGAGTAAGCACCGGTTGCCAGGGCTGTTGTTTTCAGGCCACCTGTGGTGTTTGATGGCAGTGTGATACCGCGACCAACCGACAGGCATTCCACCAGCATACGCCAGCCTTGCCCCGCCATTTCCTGACCACCAATGATGTAGCTCAGCGGCACGAAGATTTTATCGCCCTGAGTCGGACCATTCTGGAACGGTACGTTGAGCGGGAAGTGGCGGCGACCTATCTTCACGCCGTCTAAATGCGTCGGGATCAGGGCACAGGTGATACCCAGCTCTTCTTCATCGCCCATCAAATGCTCTGGATCGTACAGCTTGAAAGCCAGGCCCAGAACCGTGGCCACGGGAGCCAGTGTGATATAACGCTTGTTCCAGGTCAGCTCCATGCCCAGGATTTCTTCGCCCTGCCACAGGCCTTTTTTGACAATACCGAAATCTGGAATCGCGCCGGCATCAGAGCCTGCTTCCGGACTGGTCAGAGCAAAACAGGGAATTTCTTTGCCTGCCGCGAGGCGAGGAAGGTAGTGATTTTTTTGCTCTTCTGTACCGTAGTGTTGCAGCAGCTCGCCCGGACCTAATGAGTTAGGCACGCCAACGGTTGATGACATCACCATAGACACACTGGACAGCTTTTGCAGCACCAGTGATTGCGCATAAGCCGAAAACTCCAGGCCACCAAACTCTTTTTTGATGATCATGGCAAAGAATTTCTTGTCTTTCAGGTATTGCCAGACTTCCGGAGGGAGATCGGCCATGTCATGAGTGACTTCAAAGTCATTGACCATGCGGCAGACTTCATTGACCGGGCCTTCCAGGAAGGCTTTCTCTTCTGCACTCAGGCGTGGTGCAGGAATATCATGCAGCTTGTTCCAGTCCGGCGCGCCGCGAAACAGATCCGCTTCCCACCAGACAGTGCCGGCGTCGATCGCTTCTTTTTCTGTCCGCGACATTTCCGGCATCACGCCTTTGAAGGCTTTCAGGGCGGGTTTGCTGAGTAATTTCTGACGGATTGCCTGCAGATTCAGCGGCAATGCAATGATCAGGAAAGCCAGCCAGCTGTATTCGCCGGTGATATCCAGCAGGGTACCAACAGCAAGCGCTACGGCGAAAACAAGGGTGAAGGTTCTGAGGCTGGCTCTGTGATAAGCGAGCACTCCGGTTATCACCAACAACCCCAGCAGGTACACAAGTGTAGCCATTCTTTCTTCTCCTTATCAGGGATATTCCCTTAGGGTATTTTTAATGAGTTTTGTATTCGGGTAAGAGGTCATACCACTTGATTTGATTGTAAGGTAATCTTTAGCGAAATGTAAAAATCTTTTTTTGATTTTGCTGAGTAGCTTCTCATCGTCATTGGAGGGTAGGGGCGACAAAAAAGCGGTAAAAGTAGCAGGGAATCGGTTTCCTTGTTCGCCGGGACACTGATATGAGGGGAAAATCACTGCAATTGCTGCCCGGTCAGTCGACACTTCCTAGTGTTTGTGGGTAAACTGCCTGTCAGGGCATATCCGGCAGGGAATTCCTTGCTTTACACAACAAATCACAGAGAAAAGCCTATGTACCAAGATCTCATTCGTGCCGAACTGACTGAAGCGGCGGACGTTCTGAACCGATTCATCAGCGATGAAAAAAATCTGGCGGATATTCAGGCTGCCGCAAAGCTGCTGGCGGATTCTTTCAAACAAGGCGGTAAGGTTTTGTCCTGCGGCAACGGCGGCTCGCACTGTGATGCGATGCACTTTGCCGAAGAGCTGACTGGCCGTTACCGGGATAACCGTCCTGGCTATCCGGGCATTGCGATCTCTGATCCCAGCCATCTGTCTTGTGTCAGTAACGACTTTGGCTATGAATATGTATTTTCCCGTTACCTGGAAGCGGTTGGTGCGAAAGGTGATGTACTGTTTGGTCTGTCAACGTCCGGCAATTCTGCGAATATTTTGAAGGCCATAGAAGCGGCAAAAGCGAAAGGCATGAAAGTGATTGCGCTGACAGGCAAAGACGGCGGCAAAATGGCCGGTATTGCGGATGTGGAAATTCGTGTGCCGCATTTTGGTTATGCTGATCGCATTCAGGAAATCCACATTAAGATCATCCATATTCTTATCATGCTGGTTGAAAAGGAAATGGAAGGGGCCGAGTAATTCGGCAGCCTGACTGAGGAATAAGGAAACATGTGTGAATTGCTTGGCATGAGTGCCAACGTGCCTACTGATATTTGTTTCAGTTTCACCGGTCTGATGCAACGCGGTGGGCGAACCGGCCCGCACGCAGATGGCTGGGGCATTACCTTCTATGAGGGTAAAGGGTTTCGTACATTCAAAGATCCTAAACCCAGTTGCCATTCTAAAATTGCTGAGCTGGTGCAACAGTACCCGATTAAAAGCTGCGCGGTGATCAGCCATATCAGGCAGGCGAACCGGGGTGGGGTGTGTCTGGAAAATACCCATCCCTTTACCCGTGAGCTATGGGGACGCTATTGGACCTTCGCACATAATGGCCAGCTGACAGGGTATGAAACCCTGGAAGCTGGACGCTTTCAGTCAGTCGGAGATACAGACAGCGAAATTGCCTTTTGTTGGTTGATGAATCAGATTGACAGCAAATTTCCCCAGCCACCGGATGACTGGAGCCAGATCTTTGAGGTGGTGGCTGAGTGTTGCGATGAGTTGAGGAAGCTCGGCGTATACAACATGCTGCTCAGTGATGGTGAGTTTGTACTGGCTTACTGTACGAATAACCTGCACTGGATCACCCGACGGGCACCTTTTGGTAAAGCCTCGCTGATTGATGAAGATGTCACCATTGATTTTCAGAAAGAGACCACACCGAATGATGTGGTGACTGTGATTGCCACTCAGCCGCTGACCAATGATGAGCGCTGGCACAAAATGGCAACGGGTGAATTTGCGGTATTCCATTATGGTGAACTGATCAATAAGCGCGTGCTGGACGTACCGGAAGATCCCCCGCCGTCACCGAGTTAATCTTGTTCCCTGGATATAAAAAATGCGGCTGTATAGCCGCATTTTTGTATTCCGCGTTCGAAAGATCACTCTTCCGAGGCGTAACCCTGTTGTGGCAGACGCTCGCCGTCCAACAAGGCAGCATCATCTTGCATGATCACCCGTCCTTGCAGGAACCACTGACACACCAATGGGTAAATTCTGTGCTCTTGCTGCTGAACCCGCGCCATCACATCTTCAGCCGTATCATCAGAAAAAATCGGCACTTTGGCTTGCAGAATGACCGGGCCACCGTCTAACTCTTCCGTGACAAAGTGCACACTGGTGCCGTGTTCCTGATCGCCGGCATCCAGCGCACGCTGGTGAGTGTGCAGGCCGGTGTACTTAGGCAGCAGGGAGGGGTGGATGTTCAGCATACGACCCTGGTAGTGGCGCACAAAGTCGCCACTCAGGATACGCATATAGCCTGCCAGCACTACTAAGTCCGGTTGATAGCCATCGATGAGATCTGCCAGTGCGCGATCAAAGCTGTCGCGGTCGGCATAATCTTTCGCAGCGAGGTGGGCCGTCGCAATACCGGCTAGTCGCGCCCGCTCCAACCCATAGGCGTCCGATTTATTGGAGATAACGGCTGCAATGCGGCCGTTATCTATCACGCCGTTTTCACAGGCATCTATGATGGCCTGTAAATTAGAGCCGCTGCCTGATATGAGGACAACAATGTTCTTCATTGCTTAGCGAATCTCCACCTGGGCTTCACCCTCGGCAGCATCTGCAATGGTTCCCAGCAGCCAGGCGTTCTCACCTTCAGCGTTCAGCAGGGCAACAGCTTGCTCCGCCTGTGTCTGAGGCAGGGCAATGACCAGGCCAACACCACAGTTAAAGGTACGGTACATTTCGTGCGTTTCCACATTGCCCGCGGTTTGCAGCCAGTTGAACACAGCAGGCCATTCCCAGCTCTTGCCATCAATGACCGCTTTTGTACCTTGTGGCAGTACGCGTGGGATATTCTCCCAGAAACCGCCACCGGTAATGTGAGAGATGGCGTGCAGTTCGCAGCTTTCCATCAGCTTCAGTACGGATTTCACGTAAATGCGGGTGGGTTCCAGCAGGTGGTCAGCCAATGGCTTACCTTCCAGATCCTGAGTCAGATCGGCTTGTGACACTTCAAGGATTTTACGGATCAGAGAATAGCCGTTTGAGTGAGGGCCACTGGATGCGACGGCAATCAGTGCATCGCCTGCTTTCACTTTGGTGCCATCGATGATTTCAGATTTTTCCACGACACCGACACAAAATCCGGCCACGTCGTAATCTTCACCATGGTACATGCCCGGCATTTCTGCCGTTTCACCACCAATCAATGCACAGCCAGACTGCACACAACCTTCACCGATACCGCTCACTACGCTTGCTGCCGTGTCCACATCCAGCTTGCCCGTGGCATAGTAGTCGAGGAAAAACAGTGGTTCTGCACCCTGTACGATCAGATCGTTCACACACATGGCGACCAGGTCGATACCAATGGTGTCGTGCTTTTTCAGATCCATCGCCAGACGCAGCTTGGTTCCTACACCGTCTGTACCAGAAACAAGTACAGGTTCTTTGTACTTGGTCGGCAGTGAGCACAGGGCGCCAAATCCACCCAGACCACCCATGACTTCAGGACGAGTCGTGCGTTTGACTACACCTTTGATTCGATCAACCAAGGCATTCCCTGCATCAATATCGACACCTGCATCTTTGTAACTAAGAGAAGAATGATTACCGCTCACAACAGATCCTCACCGGTTAAATCGCAAAATCCGCAGTATGATAACAGCAGTCAGGGCGGAAAGGAAAACGTTTGCGTCAAATATTCCTGCTGGGGGAATGCTAAGCAGATAAGCTGCTATTCCCTACCTGTAAGACTATGGACTAGTGTATAATAGATCGATTTTTTTGAAATTTTGTTGTGTAGGAGTCCAAGATGAAAGTCGTTGAGGTAAAACACCCGCTGGTGAAGCATAAAATTGGCCTGATGCGTGAAGCCGACATCAGCACCAAGCGGTTCCGCGAGCTGGCGACTGAGGTGGGAAGCCTGCTGACTTATGAAGCGACGTCTGACTTCGAAACAGAGAAAATTACCATTGAAGGTTGGAATGGCCCGGTTGAGGTTGATCAAATCAAAGGTAAGAAAGTGACAGTGGTACCGATTCTGCGTGCCGGTCTGGGTATGATGGACGGTGTGCTGGAACACATGCCAAGTGCCCGTATCAGCACGGTCGGTATTTATCGTGATGAGGAAACGCTGGAGCCTGTGCCTTATTTCCATAAGCTGGCATCAAACATTGATGAGCGTATGGCGCTGGTGGTGGACCCTATGCTGGCGACCGGTGGTTCTATGATTGCCACGATTGATTTGCTGAAAGAGCACGGCTGTAATGCCATTAAAGTGTTGGTGCTGGTAGCAGCGCCTGAGGGCATCGCGGCTCTTGAGAAAGCGCACCCGGATGTAGAGCTGTACACAGCGGCTATCGATCAGAAGCTGAACGACAAAGGCTATATCGTCCCAGGCCTGGGTGATGCCGGTGACAAAATCTTTGGCACCAAGTAACAGCAGATAACGCGCATAAAAAAACCGGCAGTCCGCCGGTTTTTTTGACTCTGTTTATTGGCTCAGAACCATGGCATCAGACGTCGTTAGAACCCATTTGTGCATTATCCACCACCTTGCTCTCACCCAAGTCTTTCGGCAGCACCAGATTCAGGACAATGGCCACGATACCGCACAGGCTGATGCCCTGCAGGCTGAATTCGCCAATGCCAAATGCCATCCCGCCAATGCCGAACACCAGAGTGACAGCCACAATCACCAGGTTGCGTGATTTGTGCAGATCGACCTGATGCTTAATCAGAGTATTCAGCCCTACAGTCGCAATCGAGCCGAACAGCAAAATCATGATCCCTCCCATCACAGGCACGGGAATGGTCTGCAGTGTGGCGCCCAGCTTACCGACAAAAGCCAGAATGATGGCAGTGACTGCGCTCCAGGTCATGATGGCCGGGTTGAATGCTTTGGTCAGCATAACGGCACCTGTGACTTCTGAATAGGTGGTATTCGGCGGCGCACCAAACATGGACGCGGCAATGGTCGCCACACCGTCACCGGCCATGGTGCGGTGCAGGCCCGGTTTTTTGAGATAGTCTTTGCCCGTCACATTGGAAATGGCCAGCATGTCACCCACGTGTTCAACAGCCGGGGCAATCGCCACAGGGATCATGAACAGAATGGCATTGATATTGAATTCTGGCATGGTGAAATTCGGCATGGCCAGCCAGCTCGCTTGCTGTACAGGTGTGAAATCGACCACACCGAATGCCAGACTGGTGGCATAACCGGCCAGAATACCTGAGATGATAGGCACCAGCTTGAAGATGCCTTTGGCAAATACGCTGACCAGAATAGTCACCAGCAGCGAGATACTGGCAATCCATAAAGCCACATCGCCGTTTACGATCTGGATGGCGCCATCACCGCTTTTTCCCAGTGCCATGTTGACCGCCGCAGGTGCCAGCCCTAACCCGATCACCATGATGACGGGGCCGACCACTACAGGCGGAAGCAGTTTATGAATAATGCCGACCCCGCGCACTTTAATCACACTGGCCATGATCAGGTAGATCACCCCGGCCATCATCAGGCCACCGAGTGTCGCTGGGATCCCCCAGGTTTGGACGCCGTAAAGAATGGGAGCAATGAAAGCAAAAGAGGAAGCAAGGAAGATGGGGACACTGCGTTTGGTGATGACCTGGAAAAGTAAGGTGCCGATACCGGCGCCGAACAGCGCAACGTTGGGATCCAGTCC
This sequence comes from Photobacterium sp. SP02, assembly GCF_038519165.1. Lineage (NCBI taxonomy): Bacteria > Pseudomonadati > Pseudomonadota > Gammaproteobacteria > Vibrionales > Vibrionaceae > Photobacterium > Photobacterium sp. SP02. The sequence goes on along the minus strand of NZ_JASJOJ010000052.1, from coordinate 13,148 downwards.
GGTTAAAAGCGGTACCAGAACCAGTGCGCCAAATGCTACAAAAAGCATCTGCACACCTTGTAATATCTGCATCATTGTCACGAATCTCCCTTGATATAAAAAAATCGCGCAATGCTAGCACAAGCGCAAACGTTTCCCCAATGTTCCTGAATATTAATTTTATAATCCTGTTACTAGTGTGCGTGAAAGGCTTAAGCGTACGGACTGTCTATGATTTCATCTTGCGATGGGCGTGCGGTAAGTTTGTTTGGGGCGAGAAGCCGATGCAAGGTCAATCTGCCTGAAGAAAGAAAGCTAACTTGTCCCCGTTTTTGGTATTTTTTTATGGTAAATAACGTCATTTGTCGCCAGCTAAGGTATAGTGAGTCCTGTCAATTTGCTGACGTCAGGTTATGGCTCACTGCAGTTATAACTCTCACAACAGGGTGATTATCATCCTTTATTTACAATGATATTCGACGAGTGATTTATGTGGCGTGTTGCTTTTTTTCTTGTAGCGCTCATGGCTTTGCCGCTGCAGGCGGCTACAGTGAATACTTTATATCAGGCGCAGGTGCCTCTGCCTGATTCCGACCGGCAAACGGAGCAGACCGCGCGGGTTGCCGCCTTACAACAAGTGCTGGTAAAAGTGTCCGGGCAGCGAGACATCGCCAGCAACGAAGTCATCCGAAAAGCGCTGGAAAACAGCAGCTCTTATGTCAGCCAACTGGGCTATAGCAATGAGCAGGGACAGCCGGTGCTGGAAATCAGTTTTGACAGCGAGAAAATCCGTACACTGCTGACTCAGGCCAGTGCCACCTTTTGGTCTGAGCAACGTCCTACTGTGCTTGTCTGGCTGGTGGAAGAGGCTAATCGTGATCGTACGATAGTGTGGGATCAGTCCGGTAATAGCCTGCAAGCTCATCTGAATCTGGCGGCGGCTCACCGTGGTGTGCCGGTGCTGCTGCCCATCGGTGATTTTCAGGACGTGACCGCGATCAGTGTGCCGGATTTGTGGGGCGGATTTTCGCAGCCAATTGCGAATGCCAGCACTCGCTATCAGCCCGATGCAGTACTGATTGCGCGTGTTCAGCGTCGCAGCGACAGCATGCAGCTGGCCTGGCAACTGTTTCCGAGTTCCCCGGCAGCCATGCTGGATGGCAACTCAGCGTCACTTGAGGGACGTAACAGCGGAGACAGTACGGCGGCCATTACGGCTATGATGGATCAGGTTGCTGACAATCTGGCAGCACGCTATGCCGTCCAGCTGGGTGGCGCCACCGAAGGCGGCTTTGCCATTGACGTGGCTAATGTGCGCCGGGTTGAAGACTTTTTTCAGCTCGAAAAACTGCTGAAAGATCTCAGCTCAGTGGCCTCTGTGAATGCCAGCCATTTGCAGGGTGATAAGGTCCGCTTTGCGATTCAGTTGTTGAGCAACGAGCAGGTGTTTGCCCGCGAGTTGAGCATGGAGCCCAGAATTCAGGCGCAGCCGGTTTCGGCGTTGGTGCGTGATGTCGCTTTTGATAATCAATCCGCAGGGGATACAACCCCAGCGAATCAGGAAGGTATGATTGTGCCGACCTCCAGAGAAGGATCGGCATCTGAGCCCTTGTCTCAGCTGGATGTGTCAGGTACTCAGGCAGCAGCATCCAGCATCGGTTTGTATTACTGGAATCCAAACACCTGACGCTATTGCAGAAATTATCATCGTAAAAAAAGCCCCCCGGCTGAGTGCCGGCGGGCTTTTTTCTCATCTTATTCTTACTTATCGCCGTGGGCTTCCCGCTCTTCCCGCTCAACCTGAGACAGCTTTTTAAGCTTATTGCCCAATTCCCGGCTCCGTGTCCGTGCAAACAGAATGTTGGCGAAAAAAGCCGCGGTGGCCAGTCCGAGTTCAATCAAGGCCAGCCAGCGTTCTCCGCCGTCAATCCAAAGCAGCGTCAGGGCATGCAGAAAATAGAACATCAGAATGAAGTTTGCCCAGGCGTGGGTGTAAGGCTTACCCTGCAGCATTCCTTTGAGGGGCAGCAGCAAAGGCAGTATCCACATCCCGGCCACCACATAGTTGTTGAGGTGAGGGTGGGGCGAAATCACGCTCTGCCACAGAAAAACCCACAGCAGCAGAGACAGGTTGGCTGTCAGTGCCAAGTAGCGTAATTTCCGGGTTGAAGGGCTCATCGGTTTCATATTGGTATCCGTATCCTAAAACTGCGCAGTGCGACTGGATAATACTTATTGATGTAATTGCCTGGCCGTTTGTGCCAGCCTTTTGCCTAACGCTTGCGCCAGAGCGGCTTCGTCTGGTGTCAGCCCGTCGTTCTGATTAAGGTGTGAGGCGCCGTAAGGGGTACCGCCAGACTGGGTGGTATGCAGCAGTGGTTCGGAGTAAGGCAGTCCCAAAACCAGCATGCCGTGATGCAGCAGCGGTAACAGCATGGACTGCAGTGTTGTCTCCTGCCCGCCATGCATTGAAGACGATGCGGTAAACACGCAGGCAGGTTTGCCAATCAGGCTGCCCGAGAGCCATTGCGCACTGGTACTGTCGATGAAATGTTTCAGCGGCGCGGCCATATTGCCAAAGCGGACAGGGCTGCCCAGCGCCAGCCCCTGGCACTGCTCCAGATCAGCCACTGACACAAAGGGATCGCCGTTGTCCTGAGCGCTTTCCAGCTCGCCGTTTGCACGTATTTCAGGGACGGTACGCAGCACCGCTTCACACCCTTCAATCTGGCCAATGCCGCGGGCGATTTGTCTGGCGAGCTGGCGGGTGCTGCCATGGCGGCTATAGTAGAGCACCAGAATGGGTAGCATCAGAGGATATCCAGTACTTGCTCAGGCGGACGGCCAAGCGCCGCTTTATCGCCTTTGACCACGATAGGGCGCTCGATCAGTTTGGGATGGGCAACCATAGCCTCGCGCAGTGCCTGCTCAGAGACAGAGTCGTCGCCCAGGTTCAGCGCTTTGTAGATATCTTCTTTGGTGCGCATCATCTGGCGGGCAGAATCAAATCCCAGCTTGCGCTGCAGCTCGGCTAATTGCTCAGCGGAAGGCGTCTCTTCCAGATACTTAATAACCTCCGGCTGGATGCCTTTGCTTTCAAGCAGGTTTAAGGTTTCCCGGCTTTTTGAGCAGCGTGGATTGTGATAAATGGTGACAGACATAATAGCTCCCGGATTGTCGGTATCTTATTGTTAAGGCAAAGTTGTTAAGGCAAAGTTGTTAAGGTTAAGCCCGCCAGAATCAGCGGGCTAAATCACGGATATTAAGGTGACCTGCTGCTTTGATCAGAGGTCGGCAAACCTGGCTCGTGCCAGGCGCAGCTGATCGATGCGTGCGTCATATCTGGCCTGATCCAGCGAGCCGACATCGACCATCTGGCTGGCTTGAATGTAATTCTGGATTGCTTTTTCCCAGTCGCCGCGCAATGCCATCACTTCAGCACGCGCTGCCAGCTCACCGTCTCTGCGTCCGATACCGGCATAGGCTTCGGCCAGCATCCCCCAGCCGTTGACATCGGCAGGGTTATCATAGGTAAAACGGCTGAGCAGCGACAGGCTGTCTTTCGCCCGGCCGGCTTCAAGATAGGCATGGGCCAGGTTGAGCCTGAGCACGGCATTTTCCGGGTTGGATTTGAGCGCTTGCTGCAACCGGTTAATGGCGCTGTCATAGCGTTGCTGGAACACATCCAAATCGGTTGCAGAATCAATAAAGAAGCGGTTACCTGGCTCGGCCTGCAACAGCGGCATCAGCAGTTCCCGCGCCTGGTCATATTTTCCGCTGTCCATATACACCAGGGCTTTACCGTAATTCACCGCCATCAGGCTGGCACCGCGAGCTTCTTTTCCTTTGCGGTTGAACCAGTCCAGCGCATTACGGCTGTCCAGATTGGCATACCGGGCGATGATTCTGGCCTGAGCCAGCAGGTAGCTTTCCGAAACGGCTACACGGCGAGGCGGATACTGAGCAGCACGGCTGCGGGTATCAGCAATACGGGATTCCGGTAAGGGGTGAGTCAGCAACATAGCAGGAGGCGTGCTGGCGTATCGGTACTGGTCGGCTAAACGGCCAAAAAAGCCGGGCATAGCCTGCACATCAAACCCGGCTTTGGCTAAGGTTGCGATACCGATCCGGTCCGCTTCCATCTCATTGCTGCGGGTATAGTTTATCTGGCCCTGCACTGAGGCGGCGGTGGTTGCCTGAATTGCAGCAATACCCGCTTCCGGCGCTGCAATCGCCAGCATCAGAGAGCCAATCAGGGCAGCCATAGTGGCCGGTGATTTCTTGGCCTGATCTTCCATGCTTCTGGCCAGATGGCGCTGCGTGATATGGGCAATTTCGTGCGCCATGACAGAAGCCAGCTCACTTTCGCTTTGGGCATGCAGGAACAGCCCGCTGTGCAGGGCAACATGGCCGCCAAAAAAAGCAAAGGCGTTCACTTCCCGGTTCTGAATCAGAAAAAATTCAAACGGCGTACGCACATCCTGTGCATTGGCCACTAATCTGTGTCCCAGATCTTTGACATATTCAGCGAGCAAAGGGTCATTAATGATAGGTTTACTGGCCCGCAGCAAGCGCATGTAGGCATCGCCGTATTCCAGCTCTTTTTCGATGGTCAGTGTCGCGGCGGCCGTTGTTCCGATCTCGGGCAGATCTTCCAAAGAAGCATCGGCCCGGCTCACAGACGCTGTGCTAAGCAGAGCACACAGCAGCAAACAAACTGGCTTTTTGACAAATCGAAGCTTAGAAAAGGTGATCATCTTCATTCGTATGTTGATATTCCGGTTGCTGCGGGATTTGCAGTAAATCTATCTGCGCGCTTACAGGTATGACAACAAAAGCTCCAGGGTGTTTCTTTCTTGTCGTCATAATGTTATTTACAATAACTTGTTGGATAATAACCGCCTGTGCCTGAGAATGGAAATACCTAAGCTGGATTTAGCCGATACCCGTTGCCCGCTGGCCTTACTGATGGCAAAGCGCACTTGCCGTCAGCTCAAAGCAGGGCAGTCGTTGGCGATACATATCTGTGATGCCGGCTCAAGAAAAGATATACCACGCTATTTGTTGAATCATGGGTTTCAGGTTCATATTCAATCAGATAACCCACAGTTACTTGTGATTACCGTTACTAGAAGGTTGTGACGCTCATATGCTCGAAATGATTAGTCGCTGGTATCAGCGCAGATTTTCTGACCCCCACGCGGTCAGTTTGGTGGCGATCCTCTTGGTGGGCTTCATCACCATCTATTTTTTCGGCAACCTCATCGCGCCTTTGCTTGCCGCAATAGTGCTTGCTTACTTACTGGAATGGCCGGTGATGTACCTGACCCGGATGAAAGTGCCACGAACTCTGGCCGTCACTCTGGTCATATTGCTGTTCGCCGGTTTAATGGTGATGGCCGTTTTCGTGTTGATTCCTGTTATCTGGCATCAGATCAGTAATTTACTTTCTGATATGCCAAGTATGTTTAACGATCTGCAGCATTATGTGTCCAGCCTGCCAGAGCGATACCCCGAGCTGGTTCAGCCGGAGCAGATCACCGCTGTGATGAACAACCTGCGCGCGAAAGTGCTGGGCATGGGCGAGAGTGCGCTGAAAGGCTCGGTAGCATCGTTGATGAGCCTGGCCACATTGGCGGTCTATCTGATTCTGGTGCCCTTACTGGTCTTTTTCTTGTTGAAAGATAAGGATGAGATGCTCAGTGCCTTCAGCCGCATCTTGCCCCGTAATCGCCGTCTGGCTAGTAAGGTCGGCGCTGAGATGAACCAGCAGATTTCGAATTATATCCGTGGCAAGGTCACTGAAATCATTATTGTTGGTACCGTCAGTTACATCACTTTTGCGCTGCTTGATTTACGCTATGCCCTGTTACTGGCTGTACTGGTGGGTTTCTCGGTATTGATTCCATATATAGGCGCGGCAGCGGTGACTTTGCCGGTTGCTATGGTCGGGCTGTTCCAGTGGGGGCTGACGCCAGATTTCTGGTGGCTGCTGGTGGCCTACGGCATTATTCAGACGCTGGATGGTAATGTACTGGTTCCCGTCCTCTTTTCGGAAGCGGTGAATCTTCACCCGGTCGCTATCATTATTTCCGTGCTGGTTTTTGGCGGGCTATGGGGCTTCTGGGGGGTGTTCTTTGCGATTCCGTTAGCCACACTGGTGAAGGCCGTCTGGAATGCCTTACCGGCCACAGATCATGGCGAAGAGGCCGATTAACCATCACTTAGCTAGTCATCGCACAGCTAGTCATCGCACAGGGAGGTTGGGTGAATATATCCGTGAAGATAGTCCTGCTGACCGCCCTGGCGATGCTGGCGTTTGCTGCCAATTCACTGCTCAACCGGGTGGCCTTGTCGGACACGGCAATTGATCCTGCCAGTTTTACTCTGATTCGTTTACTGGCAGGAGCCCTGTTGTTATGGCTCATTCACGCTTACAGTCATTCAGGTAAGAAACACAAAGCGAGTGTGGGCGGCAACTGGCTGTCTGCACTTGCACTCTTCGTCTATGCTGCCGGCTTTTCTTTTGCTTATCTCAGTCTGACGGCGGCGACTGGTGCATTGCTGCTGTTTGCCGCGGTGCAAATCACCATGATGGCCGTTGCGCTGAGCAGGGGTGAAAGGCTGACCTCCTTGCAAATGATCGGTTTTACACTTGCCCTGGCAGGGCTGGTGGTACTTTTGTTGCCCGGCGTATCAGCGCCTTCCTGGCCGGGAGCTGTTCTGATGCTGATGGCGGGAGTGGCCTGGGGAGCTTATACCCTGCGAGGCAAAGGTGCCGCAGATCCGATCCAGACGACGGCAGGGAACTTTTTACGTGCTGTGCCATTTGGTCTGGCATGCTGGTTAATATGGGGAAAAACTGAGCTGGATGCGCTCGGGGTGTGGTATGCCGTACTTTCTGGTGGGCTCGCTTCAGGCGTCGGTTATGCGGTTTGGTATACGGTTTTACCCTCACTGAGCGCAATGATAGCGGCTACCGTTCAACTCAGCGTGCCTGTTCTGGCGGCTGTCGGTGGTGTGCTGATGTTAGCGGAGCCCGTGACACTACGATTGCTGGTCGCTTCGATGGCGATTCTGGGAGGGATAGCCATGGTTATCGGGGCCCGAAAAGTGACCAACTGATAACGATGTCACTGGAAGCACAAAGGCCGAATTGACGGCCTTTGCTGAGTGTCTGCAGAACTAGCTGTTGCCGTTCAGGTAAGCCAGCACGACCTCGTGGTGATCTTTGGTTTTGAACTTATTGAAGACATGTTCAATCACGCCGTCTTCGTTGATCAGAAAGCTGATACGGTGCAGACCGTCGTATACTTTGCCCATAAACTTCTTCTCGCCCCATACGCCAAACTGTTCGGCAACCGCATGATCTTCATCAGAGAGCAGGGTGAAGTTGAGGTTGTCGCGCTCAATGAATTTAGGCAGGCGTTTGACCGGATCAATACTGATACCCAGAACAACGACGTTCAGCGCATCCAGCTCCGATTTGCTGTCGCGTAATCCACAGGCTTGTACGGTACAGCCCGGGGTCATGGCTTTAGGATAAAAATAAGCGAGTACTTTTTTACCTTTGAAATCGTTCAGGCTGACAGGCGCACCATTCTGATCTGGCAGAGTGAAGTCAGGTGCAGGGGTACCCGCAGTCAAGGTTTGCATGTGTCGTTCCTTATTATTCGAGGTTACTTGGGTAAATGGCCGGTAAAGGTCACTGTGCCTGACACTTGCACGGCCTGGCACAGGGCTTCAAATTCTTCCTGCAAAGACATCAGATTGCAACCTTCGGGCAGGTTAGTGCTGAGCTGTAAGGTGAGCTGGTCTTCCTCACCTTTACCTTCTTCTTCCTGAGAATGGGCACTGAGTGCTGAAATGTCTATCTGGCGGCTGGCACAGAAATGGGTGAACTTTTCTATCAGGCCCGGGGCATCATTGCCTTCAATGTGGAAGTCGGCGGTATAGGGATAAAAGCGGTGTTCGTGCTTGGTGGTTCTTTTCATCACGGTCAGCAGATCAAACTGCTGGGCCTGAAGCGGTAGGGTCGCTTCAACCTTGGCTATCGATGCTGCGGTTCCTGACAGTAAAAGTATGAAGGTAAATTCACTGCCAAAAATAGCCAGTCGGCTGTCTTCAATATTGCAGCCGCTGAGTGAGATATGTCGGGTAATTTCATCAGTAATACCCGGGCGATCTGAGCCGATTGCGGTGATGACGAGGTAGTGTTCCATACAGTTTCACATTGATGACCTTTATGTTTGCATGGTAGCACAGCCAACTTATCTCCTGCCATGAAGTTACCTTTGCAAATGATGATATTGTTATGATTGATATATTTTGTTGTTAAATTCGCTGACCATGGTGCAAGTCACTGGTTTAATCCACTTTTGACAGGGGATCACAGGACAGAATTAACGAACAGGATATGGCCAGCTATGACAGCTATTTTACATTCTACTTGCTTGTGTTTACTGCCACTCAAAAGTACCATGAGAAATCAATAAAAAAGGGAGATCGACATGTTTACTGGTAGCATGGTAGCGCTAGTTACGCCCTTGGATGAAGTCGGCGAAGTTGATTACGCCAGCCTGAAATCCTTGGTTGAATATCATATTGCAGCGGGTACAGACGCGATTGTCGCTGTCGGTACCACAGGTGAGTCAGCGACTCTCACTGTTGAAGAGCACGTCAAAGTCGTGCTGAAAACAGTCGATTTTGCTCAGGGACGTATCCCTGTTATTGCCGGTACAGGCGCCAATGCCACCCATGAAGCCATCACTTTTAGCAAACTATTCTCGGGTACGGGCGTAGCAGCTTGCCTGACCGTCACACCGTATTACAACAAACCGACTCAGGAAGGTTTGTATCAGCATTTTAAAGCGATTTCAGAAGCCACCGATCTGCCTCAGATTCTGTATAACGTACCAGGTCGTACGTCGGTGGACATGTTGCCTGAAACGGTTGCCCGTCTGTCTAAGCTCGATAACATTATCGGCGTCAAAGATGCGACAGGTGATTTAGCCCGGGTGGAAAAAACACGGGAACTTTGTGGCAAAGATTTCCTCCAATTCAGCGGTGATGATGCAACAGGTCTGGAATTTGTGGCACGCGGCGGTCACGGCGTGATTTCTGTGACGGCGAATATTGCAGCACCAGATATGGCAACTATGTTCCAGCTGGCCTTAAAAGGAGAACTGGACGAGGCGAAAGCCATCGATGCCAAACTGATGCCGCTGCACAAGCACCTGTTTGTTGAGTCCAATCCCATTCCGGTGAAATGGGCAGCACAAAAGCTAGGACTGATTCAGCACGGCACACTGCGTTTGCCATTAACGCCACTGAGCAAAGAGGCTGAACCTGTGGTGTTACAAGCGTTGAAAGATGCGAAACTGCTGCCTTCACTGGCTACCGCATAGGAACGTAAGAACTCTACATGAATGTGAATTACAGGCTGGCAGTTACGGCTGTCATGGTGGCTGCTCTGGCTGGCTGTTCGGGCAGCGCAGAGCGACGCCGACAGGCTAATCAGGATTTTAATTATCTGGAAACAGCGCCGTTAAGCAGCTGGAACAGCCCTAGTGGCTCTGCGGCGACGCTGTCGAACGAGTATGCGATACCGCCTAAAGAATACCCGGGCGCGATTGGCAGAGCCGTTGATATTCGCCCTCCTCAGCAAGTGCTGGCTCTGATCCCTGGTGCCAGAACCGTGCACAACAGTGATGGTACCGTTAGTCTGCAGTTAGTGAATTCGGCTGAACTGAACGAGTTGTGGACACTGACCAAACGTATGGCAACTGAGCGTAACATTGCTCTTGATGTGAATACGGCCCAAACACTGGAAACCGGGTGGGTGAACTGGAACAACGAAGACGAAGATACTGAGATAAGCAGTCGCTATCGGATTTCTCGTGCCAGTGCCAACGACCAGAATCTGTATACCATCAAACTGCTCGACTGGCGTGAAGCCGGTGTAGAGAAACCTGTCAGTATGGTTAATCAGGAGCGTTACAGCATTCTGATGACCAACCTGGTGATGGCTAAGTACGATGCTTATGAGCGTGAGAAAGCAAGGTTACGTGCCGAGGAGCTGGTGAAGCAGATCCCAATCACTATGGGGCAGGATCGTAGCGGTTTGCCTGTGATTATCGCCCGCGCGCCTTATAACGTGTTCTGGGAACGCCTGCCAAGTCTGTTGCAGACCCTTGGCTTTACTGTCGACGGGCGCAATCGCTCGCAAGGTACGATCGATGTGAGTTTCCGTAACCCGGATGACAGCTTCTGGGTCGATTTAGGCATTCAGCCTCTGCAGCTGGAAAACCGCGAATATAAGTTGCAGCTGGGGGATTTGGGAAACCGGACTTCGATCACAGTGACAGATGAGGACGGAAAGCCGATCACAGACGAAGCGTTAGAAAGTATTGCTCCGGTATTAGCGGCTGTGATTGACAAAGATAATCAGAAGTAATTTTTTTCTGATTCTTATCGCGACACAAGTTACCAGACAAAACGAGAACGACAAAAAAACGCTTCGGCATCTGAAAGGATTGCCGAAGCGTTTTTTATTATGCGGATAGAGAAAAGGAATGCTCTGCTATCGCGCGTCTTATTTCACTACTTCGCCTTTTGCCTGCAGATCAGCATGGTAGGAAGAGCGAACAAACGGACCGCAGGCAGCATGAGTAAAGCCCAGCTCCAGCGCGATTTCTTTCAGTTCATCGAACTCTGACGGCGGCACATAACGCTCAACCGGCAGGTGATGTCGGCTTGGTGCCAGGTACTGACCCAGCGTCAGCATGGTGACACCGTGAGCACGAAGATCCTTCAGCACTTCCACAATTTCTTCTTTGGTTTCACCCAGTCCCATCATCAGGCCAGACTTGGTCGGCACTTCAGGATGCATCTCACCAAACTTTTTCAGCAGATCCAGTGACCACTGGTAGTTGGCACCCGGGCGGGCCTTGCGGTACAGGCGCGGTGCGGTTTCCAGATTATGGTTGAAAACATCCGGCGGGTTATCGCGCAGGATCTCCAGTGCGTGATCCATACGGCCACGGAAGTCGGGTACCAGAGTTTCGATTTTGATATCAGGGTTTTTCACCCGAATCTCACGGATACAGTCAGCAAAGTGTTGGGCACCACCATCACGGAGATCATCACGGTCAACCGAGGTGACAACCACATAGCGCAGCTTCATGTCGGCAATGGTCTGAGAAAGCTGTACCGGCTCTTCGGCATTCGGAGGCAGAGGACGGCCGTGGGCCACGTCGCAGAACGGACAACGACGAGTACAGATAGCACCCAGAATCATGAAGGTCGCAGTACCGTGACTGAAACACTCTGCCAGGTTAGGGCAAGAGGCTTCCTCACACACAGAGTGGAGGTTGTTCTTGCGCATCGCGGCTTTGATCTCCTGAATACGCTGAGTGTCGGCCGGAAGCTTGATCTTCATCCATTCTGGCTTACGCAGCATTTCGCGAGGCTTTTCCTCTGCTTCCATGTTACGTACAGGAATCAGGGCCATTTTATCGGCGTCACGGTATTTGACACCAGGTTCAATTACGATCGGTTTGCTCATGATTAATTGCTTTCCGTTGTCCACTCTATGCTCTGGTAATCGAGCAGTTTCACTAACTCATCGACAAGTACAGGTTGCACGTCAGCCAGTTTTGTAGGGCCATTTAGCCTGGCCAGCTGAGTCATTTCCATACCCGCATAACCGCAGGGATTAATACGCAGAAAAGGTGTTAAATCCATGTCGACATTAAGAGCCAGACCATGAAAAGAACAGCCGCGACGGATACGTAGGCCGAGTGAGCAGATTTTTTTACCGTCGACATACACGCCAGGTGCATCAGGACGGGCGTTGGATGCTACACCGAAGCGGGATAGCGTGTTGATTACGGTGTTTTCAATGTGCGTGACCAGTTCGCGGACGCCAAGTTTATGGCGACGCAGGTCAATCAACAGATACATCATTTGCTGTCCGGGACCATGATAGGTCACCTGTCCGCCACGGTCACTCTGAAAAATCGGGATGTCGCCGGGATTGAGCACGTGTTCAGCTTTGCCAGCCTGACCCTGTGTAAAGACGGGAAGGTGCTCAACCAGCCAGATTTCGTCGACAGTGTCGTCATCACGGTTGGCGGTAAAGTGATGCATGGCCTCATAAGTAACAGAATAGTCTGTCAGGCCCAGATTGCGGACAATGAGATTTCGTTGCACATTTCACCCATGTTGTCTGTCGGTCTCAGTTGAGAGCCATTCGAGACCAATAATGGTGCATTATAAATCGTGGCGGCTAAAATTTCAGCCGCCAATTGCTCGGTAAGACCAGGTATCAGAGCACGACGCGAACAATGTCGATTTCACCCAGCTCTTTATACAGGGTTTCTACCTGCTCAATATGGGTCGCTGTGATAGTGATAGACACGGCACTGTAGGTCCCTTTTCCGCTTGGTTTAACGGTTGGGGTATAATCGCCAGGCGCATGACGCTGGACAACGCCCACCACCAAATCAGGCAGCTCAGGCTTGTTAAAGCCCATTACCTTGAAAGAAAACTGACAAGGGAACTCGAGTAAATCTTTAAGTTTTGGCTGTTCTTGCTGTTGCATGCTGAACTCCCAGGAAGGTATGCGGTATATCACAATTTAGGGCAGCATATTAATGGCTCGCAGTCCATAACACAAGTCAAGCATAGGGGCCGGGTAGCAGGCCGCAGCGGTAAAAAGAAAAAGGACAGCGAGGCTGTCCTTTATCAAAAGCGGTGACTTAGCTTAGCCAGCCTTTAAAGAGCAAGACTACGTAGTCAATTAAGCGGCTGAAAATGCTGCCTTCGTTAACTTCGTTGAGCGCCAGAAGCGGGTATTCGGCCACGTCTTCATCGCCCAGGCGGTAGTAAAGTTTACCTACCACGTCGCCTTTACGGATAGGCGCTTTTAACTCTTTTTCCAGCACAAAGTTAGCTTTCAGATCTTTGGCTGAACCGCGAGGCAAGGTCACGAAAGTATCCTGACTGACGCCCAGGGAGACTTCATCGTTGTCGCCCATCCAGACTTTTTCGGTGACAAAAGTTTCGTTCGCTTTATGCGGCGAAACGGTTTCGAAGAAACGGAAACCGTAGTTCAGTAACTTCTTACTCTCAGCCTTACGGCTCATGGTGCCTTGTTGTAAGCCCAG